>QJPH01000539.1 GCA_003242955.1 Candidatus Methylumidiphilus alinenensis | reverse complement strand
AATGTCCGACGCATTCCGTTTCGTTGCCTATGCGTTAGCGCGTGCGACGCACGAAGATATGAAGCTCTTGCGTAATTTATTGAGCGATGACGACCTTCGCGAAGCCCTCGACAACGCACCTCCAGGTATTATCGACCCGCGCTCATGGGCTTACTGGAATTCCAAGCTGGGACGCTATCCAGTACCACCCATGCCGAAGCGTCAATTGGATTAAGGAATCGCACATCCCCGGCCTTATTGTAAAGTGACAGGTGATGAGGTATCCCGTCCTTGGCTCTCAATGCTGTTGAATTAAGCTCTAAAATTCCCTCCCACACCGGGGGGAGGGTTAGGGACACTGCCATTAAGTTAAGCCGTCATACCGGCATGGATTGCCGGTATCCAGAACACAGGGAGGTGAATCCAGTCCGCCCTCCATGGCCTCTGAGTTCCGGCATTCCCTGCCGGAACGACGGGTTTTTCCTTAACTTATTCGTGAGCCTAGTCAATAAGGATTATCCCCATATTACCACCGAACGTGCCCGATGTTTCTTTCGGCCTTTGCTGCAGCCTTCTGCGTTCAATGACCCCCTTAAACGTTCAGGATTGAGTCGGCTGGTTGATAAGATCATCCAAGATGTGGTGGAACCTGCCCATCAAGATAAGCGTTCGCGCTTGTTCCATATCTGCATGGAAGTGGCTACGGCCGCGCAATGTGGACAAACGAAATATCCGACCAGTCGTATTTCATCGGAGGAATCGCGTTTGCTTAATGACTTGCTCTACAAATTGCGATTGGAAGGTGTGAGCTATGACCATCAAGCCTTCATACCTGACACGCGAGATAAACCGCCGGTTCGGTTGAATGGCGGGTTGTTCTAACTAAAACCTATAAAATCTGCTACTGTGGTATACTACAGCCTCCATTGGGTTTGGTTTGAATACATTGTTTGCCCCACATTCCATCTCCTTGGTACATTTTGTCAGTCATTCAGCACGATTACCGGCCTCTCAGAATTTGCAACAAAGATTTTTGGTAGAATAATGAAAACAGAAGAATGGGATGATTTGTTTATGAACGTCCAAAAAGAGGTTTTTGAACTTTATAAAACAAAGCGTGCTGATTATAGTAATTTACAGGGTGATCCAAGAGGTTCGTTTGTTAGATCAACAAGAATTGGTATAGAACCACATATTGCCGCCTTGGTAAGGCTTGGTGATAAATTTACATTACTTGAGAATTTTGTTAGAAACAATTCTTATAAGTCTCATGATGAATCGGTTAGGGAAACTGTTCTGGATATAGCATCATACGCCATAATTACGGCTATGCTTATAAATTCAAGGTCTAAAGATGAATCAATTTAAGGCACAAGTTGTTTCACTTATTGTCGGTGTTATTTCAAGCGTATTTGCGGCAGGTATCTTGAATCATGTTTCTGGTTTTGATAAAGATGATTTTTTCTGTATTTTTCTTGTGTTTTTATGTATTACATTTTTAGTGTATTTAGCTATTCGTATTCTATCAATAAAGACTTATGGCATAGATGCTATTGATAAGCCTCATACGACACTTGTTATGAATAGTCAGTTAAGTAATTGCAAAGAGAGCTTTGATTTTCTCGGGGTATCTGCCCGAACAATACTCGATGCAGAAGGTGGACACGCAATTCGAACTAAACTAGCGCATCAACCTAATGTGAAGCTGAGATTTTTGCTTCTGGATACGGCATGTGAGGAGATTGGTTTTAAGATGGCAGAAGACGAAACTGGTGACAGGAATAATTGGGTAGCTTGGAAAAAAATAATCCAGGCATCGATTGATGAATTGCGTTTGATAAAAAGTACTATGTTGACTGCAAATATTGAAGTGAGAATCTATAAAGAGACTCCTATATTTAGGTCTATCACTACGGACGGTCAGTTCATGTATGTTAACTACTATGGTAAGGATTTTCGACCATCAGAGACGTGTAACCTTAGATTAAGGAGAAAAGATATTTCTCTTTTTATCGCGCTGCAATCTAACTTTGAGAGAATTTGAGAATCCTCAATAAAAGTTGTCTAGATTAATACAATCATGAAAATTTACGACGTAATATCGCTAGATGCATATGGGACCATTTTCAATGTTAATGCTGGTGTTGCAATTGCGGAGAAGAACCTGCTGCCTGAGTTGGATGGAAGGGGGAATGAGCTATGGGATGTTACACATAAGGAACTGAACATCCTGTTTGATGAAATGCAAAGGGGTGTTTTTGGTCCTTTTTGCAATGCTAAGGAACTCTATCGCAGGGTATTCTTACGAAGCAAAACTATTCGCTCTTTTAATATCGATATATCTAAATATGTAGAGTTTATTTGTTATTCTCATTCGCATTCCCCAGCTTATGATGGAGCGATATGGCTTGTTAAAGAGCTACATAAAATCTATAACTATGTTGTGCTTACATCGGATGCAGATAATGATTTTTTACTTCAAGCTGTATCTGTAAATGCAATTAACTTTGATTATGTGTTTACTTCTGAGGATGCGCACGAATATAAAGCTCAATCTCGTAGTAATTTGTTTATGCAAGTTATTAAAACATGCTCTGTTTCTCCTGATCGGATAATTCATATTGGTGATAGTCAATATGACTTACAGGCGCATAGTGATTTTGGAATAGATGTATTGCGAATACGACACAATGCTGATAATAGCAAAGGCTTTGTTACAACTAATCAGTCGGCATACGAGATTAAGGAGATAGCGGAAATACTAGGGTGCTAATCAACAAATGAGGTGCAATCCGGGTTAATGTGGTCAAAAAACCCCGGATTACTTCGGCAATTCAGCTTTTACGTTGCGTCGTGGTTAGAGATTGACAAGGCGTTTTGAAGGACATAAGCACCGCGCTTCTCGATCTTCGAAGCGCGACGGGGTTTGCAACCCCGTTGCTTACGTTTTGTGTGCAATCGTGTCTGCCAAACTACAAAATGTTGCGGGCGGGATTACAAATCCCTTCCGGCTGTGGAGTCCCACGTCCAATAGCATCACTGAAAATATCTTTAGGAAAATGAAACCTTCAATAGCTCTTCAATTGCACCGAGTCGCTGTGCGCGAAGCGACAAGACAGTTCCGCACGGCGAATCCCCGTGTCTTCGGGTCCGTGGCCCAGGGTACTGACCATGACGGCAGCGACCTTGATCTGCTGGTAGATACGCTACCGGGGGCGACATTGTTCGACCTTGGTGGCCTGCAAGTTGATCTTGAAGAACTGCTCGGCGTGTCAGTCGATTTGCTAACACCGGGAGACCTACCTCCGAAATTTCGGGATAAAATACTCTCTGAGGCGCGACCGGTATGAGCGAAAACCGTCTGCCCGATTACATTGATCATATTTGGCAAGCGTCCGCAGATGCTTGCGACTTCGTCCAGGAATTTTGCAAGGAAGACTTTCTTGATGACAAGAGGACACAACAAGCTGTCATCATGAGTTTAATCATCATCGGCGAAGCTGCGACGAAGTTGATGGATCAGCATCCGGAGTTTGTCGAGTGCCATCCACAGATTCCATGGCGCAGCATGAGAGGAATGCGAAATCGTATCGCACATGGCTATTTCGATATTAACCTCGATGTGGTATGGGAAACTGTACAGACGGCTTTGCCGGAGTTGATAGAGGGCCTGCACACCATTCAAAAAGATGTCGAAGCCGAATAAATGGCCTTTTAATTTCTTCTACAGCAAAATTTTCAGAAAGGTTCGTGGGGTTCATTGACCGATTACTACGACCCTTCCGGGGGCGTGGGACTGTTATTACAGCTTCTGGGGGTGTAGCTGACGCTCAACACCCGGCGTAAGCAGTCACAGATGTTACGCAAACGTGTAGGCTATAGCCCGGTTGGAGTAGGGGCGACCGGCCGGTCGCCCCTACTCCAACCGGGTGAATGTGGTCAAAAAACCCCGGATTACTTCGGCAATTCAGCTTTTACGTTGCGTCTTTGCGCCGTTGCGTGAGACTTTCTTTTTGCTTCCTCGCCGTGCTGCTTGGCTGTGCGGTTGCCATGAAAGTACGGATAACATCCCTGGGAGGGATGTTATCCGTGGGTTGCCGTTTGGCAACTCATCGTCAGGGGTGTCGATACGCATCGAGATGATCGTTGGGCAAAGTTTTTGTCATGCTTTGATGTTGCTGAAAGCGCTGTTCACCCGCCCCAATCTCCGCCCCAACTTAACCTTATCCCCGGCTTGCAAGCTTGCTTCCCAAGCCACGGCATTTTCACCGAATAATACAATAATGGTGGAGCCCATGTTGAAGCGCCCCATCTCCTCGCCTTTGGCTAGGCTGGGCGCGTCGCCGCTATAAGTCCAAGTCTTGACTTGCTGGACCGTCGGCGGGGTCACTTCGCCGTGCCAGACGGTCTCAATGCTAGAGACAAAAATCGCACCCACCAACACGAGGGCCATCGGGCCGGCTTCGGTGTCGAAAATCGCCGCAACACGTTCGTTACGGGCGAACAGATTTGGCACGCTGTTGACTGTGGCTGCATTGACGCTAAACAAGCGGCCCGGCACATGGACCATTTCTCGCAGAGTCCCGCTCAACGGCATGTGCAGACGATGGTAATCGCGGGGCGACAAGTAAATGGTGGCAAACTTGCCGTTTTCAAATGGCTTAGCCCGATCAACATCACCGCCTAGCAATTCCATTGCGCTGAAATACTTGCCCTTGGCTTGGAAGATGCTGCCAGCCGTGATGTTGCCGATTTGGCTGATCGCCCCGTCGGCGGGGCAGAGCAAGGCATCTGGGTCGTTGCATCGGGGGCGGGCATCCGGTTTCAGTGCCCGTGTGAAAAAAGCGTTGAAACTGGCATAGGCGTCTGGGTTAGTTTCCTTGGCCTCGCCTAGATCGACACCGTAAAGGTACACGATGGTTTTGATAAAGGCGGTTTTCCATGGACGGTTTTCGCAGCGAGCCAGCCGATGCATCACACCGGATAAAAAGTGCTGGGGTAGAATGGTTTGGACCAGGGAGAAAAGGTGTTCAGTCAGGGTTTTCAACATCGGATTTTTGAGCTTGCCTAGATTAAGGATTACGGGACTGGGGTTAGCGTAAGCGTTCACTCCCCCGCTTTTTCCTGGGAGTGCGGCCATCTTGGCCACCCTCAGCAGGCGAGACGCCCGCGCTACCAGGTGGGTGAACGCTTACGGGTTTGCTAATCAAGAAAGGGCTATGATAACTCAGATAAATACGGGATGGGTGGCAAACCACCACACGGCATGATTTCCCGAAAATCCTCGATTGCCTTGAATTCAGTGATATGCCGTGCCGGACGGGTTGTGTCGTGCTTGCGAATGGCGATAAGATGACGGATGCCAAATGTGCGGGCAGAGCGCAACACGGGCAGGCTATCGTCCACTAGCAAAGTACGTTGTGCAGTGAATGGTTCCAATATGCCCAACCCGCTCCAGAATTTTGGGTCTTCTTTGGGGATGCCGAAGTCGTGGGAACTAAAAATAGCGTCGAAAAAGAAGTGCAGCCGGGTTTTTTCCATTTTCAGCCCCAAACTTTTGCTGTGGGCGTTGGTGACTAGCACCAAGCGTTTGCCAATGGCGCGTACCGCGTCGAGAAACTCCGTCACATGAGGCAGCACGGAAATAAGCTCGGCTATTTCCAGTTTCATGGCCGGGATATCAAGGTCAAGCTGTTCGCTCCAATAATCTAGGCAATACCATTCCAGCTTGCCTTCCATGGCCCTAAACCTAGGGGACAAAAGGATTTTTGCCTCATCCGGCGTCAACCCGTTGTGTTCGGCATAGCGTTGCGGAACAAATTCTTGCCAGAAATGATTATCAAAATTCAGGTCCAGCAAGGTTCCGTCCATATCCAGAAACACGTTATCAATTTTATCCCAGTCAATCATGAGTTAATATTAGAACAGATGGTCGTTAAGTCCACCCACCCACTCGATATCATTAGAGTCAAATGAGCAGCAGCCAAGGAAATCATTCCAGTCCGATAATGAAGGCACCATCACGATTTATGGGGTCCATTGTAGCCTTGGCGGTCAAGGCGGGCGACAAAATTCTTGAAATCTACCGTTCCGAATTTCGTGTCGGACCAATGGCTGACGGTTCGCCGCTCACTGCCGCCGGTCTGGTCTCGCATCACTTCCTATCGGAAGCACTGCAAGCCTTGAACAGCGGATTTCCGGTCTTGTCGAAACTATCGGATGCACCCCCGTTTGAGGACCGTGGCTCATGGGAAACCTATTGGTTGATCGACCCATTGGGTGGAGCTATTGAATTTACCCGGCAAATCAACGAATTTACCGTCAATATTGCGCTGATTCATCAAAACAAGCCGGTGTTGGGAGTGGTCTATGCGCCCCTGCTGGAGACCTGCTATTTTGCCGCCGAGGGCTGCGGGGCATTCAAAAAAGTCGCTGAAGAAGAGCCTTTTTCAATCAATGTACGCATGCAAGCGCCGCAATCGCCCGAAGTCGTCGGAAGCCGCTTTCAGACCACTCATGGCATGGAGGTTTATTTGAACCGGCTCGGTGCGCATCATTTCTTGCCTGTCGGGAGTTCGTTAAAAACGTGTCAAGTGGCAGAGGGGAAAGCCGATCTTTATCCCCGCATCGGGCTTTCCAGCGAATGGGATACGGCGGCGGCCCAATGTATTGTCGAAACCGCCGGCGGGGCGCTTACTGACCTACAAGGCAAGCCCCTGCTTTATAATGCCAAGCCTTCATTGGTCAATCCTTTTTTTCTCGCCTATGGCGACAAAACCCGTGCTTGGACCCTCTATGCGGAAGGCATAACTGGCTCCCCCCCGTCCGCCCAACCACCACCGACGCCTTTGCTCAAGGCTGTCGTTAGCCTAGTAGTCGAGGCGGGCAGAAAGATTCTCGGTATTTATGCCACCGACTTCCGCATTGGCGAAAAAGCCGACCATTCTCCGCTTACCGCAGCCGACTTGGTCTCCCATCATTGGCTTTCGGAAGGGTTGGAGGCGTTGGAAGGCAGGTTTCCAGTGTTGTCGGCGGAATCGGCCCTAGAACCTTTTGAAGAACGCGGGGGTTGGGAAACCTACTGGCTCGTCGACCCCTTGAATGGAACAGAAGAATTCGTCAAACGAAATGGAGAATTTACTGTCGATGTTGCCTTGATCCATCGCAAAAAACCAGTGCTAGGTGTAGTTTATGCGCCTTTGTTGCAAGTTTGTTATTTTTCCGCCGAGGGTTGCGGGGCTTTCAAGTCGCTAGGCCAAGCCCCCCCGCTGGAAATCCAAGCCAGAAAACAGTCATTGCAATGCCCTGTCGTGCTAGGCAGCGAACAGCGTGTGCCTAGTGTGGATGCCTATCTGGACCGCCTAGGCAGGCATGAGTTTAAAGTCATCGGCAGTTCCCTTAAACTCTGCAAAATTGCCGAGGGGGAAGCCGATTTGTATCCATGCCTGGCAACAACTTACGAATGGCAGACGGCGGCGGCCCATTATATCGTTGAAGCGGCCGGCGGTGTGGTGATGGATTTGTGTGGCGAACCTTTGCGTTACAATGCCAAAGTGTCGTTGGTCAATCCTCCTTTTCTGGTTTTCGGTGACTCGTCGCGGGATTGGAAGGCACTCGTCTCGGGACCACAGGGTTTGCAAAAAAAGCTAATGGCTGCATGAATGGGAATTGCTGTTCCGCTATTGACTGATAGGGCTTTTGCGAGTAGTTTTAACAGGTTTAAATCGCTTATATTCTAGTGGGCGTTTGGCAACGCCCCCAATTCATTGAGAGGGTAGATAAAGTGGAGCTTAGCGGTGGGGAAATTTTAGTCCAATGCCTTATTGACGAAGGCGTTGAATACATATTCGGCTATCCGGGTGGTGCGGTGTTGCACATCTATGATGCTTTGTTCAAACAAGACAAGGTCAAGCATATCTTAGTGCGGCACGAACAAGGTGCGACCCATGCGGCGGACGGCTATGCCCGTTCTTCCGGCAAGCCGGGGGTGGTGCTGGTGACCTCGGGGCCCGGCGCGACTAATGCCGTCACTGGCATTGCCACCGCGCACATGGATTCAATCCCCATGGTCATCCTCTGTGGCCAAGTCCCCATGGCAGTCATTGGCAGTGATGCCTTCCAAGAAGCCGATATTTCAGGGATCACCCGCCCTTGCGTCAAGCATAACTTCTTAGTGAAAGATGTCACTAAGCTGGCATCAACGATTAAAAAGGCATTTTATCTGGCCACAACCGGCAGGCCAGGTCCAGTGCTGGTGGATATCCCTAAGAACCTGACCGACCCTAGGGTCAAGGTTCCTTACGAGTATCCAAAGTCAGTGACACTGCGCTCGTACAATCCCCACGTCAAAGGTCACCGGTGGCAGATTAAGAAAGCAGTGGATATGTTGCTTGCCGCCAAGCGACCAATGATCTACTCGGGAGGTGGCATTGTCCAAGGTGAGGCATCGGAGGAACTTACCGAACTCACCCGGTTGCTGGGTTATCCGATCACCAACACGCTGATGGGGCTGGGTGCTTACCCCGGCACCGACAAGCAATTTGTCGGCATGTTAGGAATGCACGGCACCTACGAAGCCAATATGGCCATGCATGAATGCGATGTGTTGATCGCAGCCGGGTCGCGCTTTGATGACCGCATCACTGGAATCATAGCCGAGTTTTGCCCCTACGCCAAAGTGATCCATATCGACATCGACCCTTCTTCCATTTCCAAAAACGTGCGGGTGGACATTCCCATCGTCGGTGAATTAAAACCCGTGCTTGCGGAAATGATCGAACTCGTCAAGGCCAGTGACATCCAGCCTGATGCAGAGGCTTTGACGCTATGGTGGAAAAAAATTGACGCTTGGCGCGCACTTGACAGCTTGGGATTTGACCGCAACGCCGATGTCATCAAGCCACAATATGTGGTCGAACAGTTGTGGGAGATGACTCATGGGGACGCTTACATCACCTCCGATGTCGGCCAGCACCAAATGTTTGCGGCACAGTTTTATAAATTTGACAAACCGCGCCGTTGGATCAATTCCGGTGGCCTTGGCACTATGGGTTTCGGCATGCCTGCGGCCATCGGCACGAAACTCGCCTTTCCTGATGCGGATGTCTTTTGCATCACTGGCGAAGCCAGCATCCAGATGTGCATTCAGGAATTGGCGACAGCCCGGCAGTATCGAACCGCCATTAAGATTGTCAACCTCAACAACGGGTACATGGGAATGGTTAGGCAATGGCAGGAATTCAGCTATGGCAGCCGCTATTCCCAAACCTACTTGGAAACCCTGCCGGATTTCGTCAAATTGGCGGAAAGCTATGGTCATGTCGGCATTCGCATCGACAAGCGCGAGGATGTTCGCCCCGTATTGGAGAAAGCCATGGCAATGAAGGACAAGACAGTGTTCTTGGATTTCCATATTGACCCGACTGAAAACGTCTATCCCATGATCGAAGCCGGCAAGGCCCACCACGAGATGCGCCTTGCCCCCGGCGTCAACACCGACACGGAGCTTGCCTAATACCATGAGTCATATCATTTCCATTCTGATTGAAAACGAATCCGGTGCCTTGGCTCGAGTGGCGGGTCTGTTCTCGGCGCGAGGCTACAACATCGAATCGCTGACCGTCGCCCCGACCCAAGACTCCACCCTGTCCCGGATGACATTGGTCACCACCGGTAGCGATGAAATCATCGAGCAAATCACCAAGCAACTCAATAAACTGATTGATGTGGTCAAGCTGATTGATATTTCCGAGTCCACCCATATCGAACGCGAGTTGATGATGGTGAAGACCCGTGCTGTGAATGGCGGGCGCGAAGAAATCATGCGTCTGGCGGAAATATTCCGGGGCAACATCCTTGACGTGACTGCCACCACCTTCATCATCGAAATCACCGGCGAAAAATCCAAACTGGACGCTTTCTTGAATACGGTAGGCGAGGAAAACATCATTGAAGTCGTGCGTTCCGGCACCACCGGCATATTGCGCGGGGAGCGCGGGTTGACGGTTTAGGGGAACGGACGACGTAGGGGCGGGTTCAGAACCCGCCTTAGGTGATATCCAATAAAGAACATCCCTGAAAGTAGGGATCAATGACTGTTTCATCGACGTGGGCGTTTCCTTGAGTGGGATGGACCCGAGTATCTGAACATTGATTGGCGGTCGGCAATGGTGCATCATTGCTGTCATATCGCGGTGAGAGTAGTGCTACCCCCATGGATATCCCAATGAACCAAGAACCTATATCGACCCTTGAACATGATCTGACCGGGGAATTAGCCATTCATGAAACTTTTGATGGTATGTTCTTTGTTGTAAATCACCTAAAGTGGTTCAGGTTTGTCCCAAAACTTGAACTGGCGGGTGTTTAGGGTGATTTCGTTGCCCAGCCTGACATAGCTGCCTTGGATGGAAAGTCCTCTCTACCACCCAATACTGTTGACAGAGCCATCATGCTGGTAGGGAATCCCGGTAGCCAGAACACAGGGAGGCGTTTGAGTGAAATGGGAGTGCTTCTTTTTACGTTGCGTAAGAAAAAACCATTCCTCAACTACACAGCAAAACCGTATGGAGAAGTAGCAAAAAGAAAGTCTCACGCAACGGCGCAACGCTAAAAGCAATGCATTGTCGCTGGTGATCGATAGAGCAACACTTACAGCTTCAATGAATCGGGCCAAATAAAATACGGACCATATTTTTGGCTCATACGGAACTCTCCGCCAGCATCCTTGCCTTTAGCGGTAATGTAATGTTTTCCATCGCGGGCATCCAGATATCCAATGCTAATGAAGCGTTCCAATAGATCATTGGTTTTCATCCCTAGTTTCTGCGCTAATTTTGACGTTGTGAGCTTATCTACAACGTCTTCCGACTCTGATTTTGCCTCAGAATTTGCCTCATTTTCGTTGTGTACTCGCTCAAGAGAGATTCGCACTTCTTCACTAATCCGAATAATCCGTTGAGCTTCGTCATAGGCATCTTTGTAAAGATCGACATCATCCGCCCGTCGGATTAAAATTCCCATTTCATTGTTGTTTATTTGGCTAAACTCATAAAGATTCAGACTGGTGACAATGCATAATTCTTCATTCATATAGCATTTTGCGTGAAGGTTTTTGCAAAAGCTAGTTCTGATGTAACTCAATTCCTTTAGCCAGTTAATCTCTTCAGGCAGTAATTCACTCTTGCCATAGACAATCCTCACATCTATTTTTAGACGATTCTTGTCTACCAGTAACTCTTTAATGCGATCATTTAGTTTTAAAAAAGGACTAATCAAAATAAGCCGGTCCCGTGCGTCCTTGATTAGTTCCTCAAGAAAATAATTGGTAGCACTTGTGTTTAAAAATTTTGCCATTTGAATTATACAGACACGTTAAAAATTAAGTCCGCCAACACCTTCGCATGCTCCTGACTGGCGTTCAGTGCGGGAATGTAGCGGTAACTTATTCCACCGGCTTCGATAAAAATCTCCTTATTAGCGATGGCAATTTCTTCCAAGGTTTCCAGGCAATCCACGGCAAAGCCAGGGCAAACGACATCCACTGATTTGACACCTAGCCCCGGCAGTTCCTTCAATGTATCCACGCAATACGGCTTGAGCCATTCTTGAGCACCAAAACGGGATTGGAACACCAATTTCCATGCGCCATCCTCCAAGCCCAATTTGGCCGCAATGGACTGGGTTGAAGCAACGCACTGGTAATAATAGGGATCGCCCTGTTTGCGGCTGACGGCAGGTAGGCCGTGCAGGGAAAACAGCAGCATTTCTGAGCGTCCGTGAGTCTGCCAGAATCGTTCGATACTTGCAGCAACTGCGGCAATGTAACCCTCGTCAAGGTGATAATCGCTGATGAAGCGCAATGCCGGCACATGCCGCTGGCGCACGAAAATCTCAGCCACCTTGTCGAAAATTGAGGCCGTGGTGGCCGCCGCGTATTGGGGATATAAAGGCAATATGATAAACCTTTGCACACCTGACTCTTTAAGCCGGGCCAATTGATCTGGAATGGAAGGGTTCCCGTAGCGCATGGCGATTTCAACTGCCAGCTCGTCCACTCCGCGTTCATGCAGTTCTTGGCGTAACGCCTCTGCCAAATCTTTAGTGAACACCATCAAAGGCGAACCGCGATCCATCCAGATGCTTTGATATGCCTTAGCGGATTTGGCCGGGCGCACCCTTAGCACTATGCCATGCAGAATCAACCACCAAATGGGCTTGGGGATTTCAACGACACGCGGATCAGCGAGAAACTCGCCCAAGTATCGCCGCACCGAAGCAGCGGTAGGGTGCTCGGGTGTGCCAAGATTGACCAGCAGCACTGCGGTATTGGTGAAGGGTCGGTTCATTGGTCCGTTGTTGCCTATCGTTTGATAAGGTTTAAAAATTCCGAGCGGGTACTGATATTCTCGCGAAACAGCCCGAGCATGGAAGAAGTCGTCATGACAGAATTTTGCTTTTCCACGCCGCGCATCATCATGCACAAATGTTTGGCCTCAATGACCACGGCAACCCCACGGGGATTGACCGCCACTTGGATTGCGTCGGCAATTTGTTTGGTCAGTCGCTCTTGGATTTGCAGGCGGCGGGCGTACATATCGACAATGCGGGCAATCTTGGACAACCCCAGCACCTTGCCCGTAGGCAGGTAGGCGACATGGCACTTGCCTATGAAGGGCAGCAAGTGGTGTTCGCATAGCGAATACAATTCGATATCCTTGACGATGACCATGTCTTCGGTATCAGATTCGAATATTGCATTATTAAGAACATTTTCCAGGCTTTTGTGATAGCCGTTATTGAGGAAGCGGAAAGCCGCTGCTGCACGCTTGGGGGTATCGACCAAGCCCTCCCGCGTAATGTCCTCGCCGATTGCTTGAATGAGTTGGGAAAACTGCTTTTCCATCATGGGTTCCGGGCAAATTGTTTCAGAAAATCCCCCTAGCCTCCCTTTTCCAAAGGGGGGAATAGCGGCGCGTAACATCAGCTAATTATACCGCGTAAGCTCCAAAGCTGCCCGTAAAACCTCCACGCCAACACCGGGCTTGACCGCGTTCTCGCTGAGATGCCGACGCCATAAGCGTCCCCCTGGCGCACCATGGAACAAACCAAGAATGTGGCGGCAAATGGATTGCAAGCGTGTTCCCTGCGCTAATTCCCTTTCTACATAAGGAAGCAAGGCTTGCAGAATAGCTTCACGGGTGGGAACTGGGTGGTTGTCACCGAATAGCACACGATCCGCTTCAGTCAATAAATAGGGGTTATGGTAAATGGATCGTCCCAGCATGACCCCGTCGAATGTCTGGAGATGCTCCAAACACTCTTGAAGATTCATAATACCACCATTCAGTACAATTTCGAGATGTGGAAAATCCTCTTTAAGCTGCCTTGCCATGTCATAACGAAGCGGAGGAACCTCGCGGTTCTCTTTTGGGGAAAGTCCTTTCAGGCATGCCTTCCGTGCATGGATGATGAAAGTCGTGCAACCGCCGTCTGCCACTGTGCGGACGAAATGAGCCAGTTCACGGTAAGAGTCCCGGTTGTCAATGCCGATGCGAGTTTTTACTGTCACAGGGATATTAACCGCCTTGCGCATAGCCAGCATGCAGTCTGCCACCAATTCTGGCTCCGCCATCAAACAAGCCCCAAAACGTCCACTTTGCACCCGGTCGCTAGGGCAACCTACATTCAGATTCACTTCGTCATAACCGAAAGACTCTGCAATGCGGCTGGACTCGGCTAAATCCGCAGGATCGCTGCCCCCCAATTGCAGAGCCACAGGATGTTCTGCAGCGTCGAAAGCCAATAACCGGCTACGGTCGCCCTGTAAAACCGCACCGGTGGTGACCATCTCGGAATAGAGAAAAATCCGTTTCGAAACCAGCCGCAAAAAATAGCGGAAATGCCTATCCGTCCACTCAAGCATGGGGGCTAGGCAGAGGCGGTGGGACGATGGCCAAAGAATAGGGGCTTGAAGTTTTTCAGTCATGAATTATGGCATTTTTCTGGTATCCATTGGAATCCTTGCCCGAATCAATTGACAATAAAACAGAAATCGTGCTCAACTGTGGGCGATGCTTTTGCACCCGTAATGCAGGCTGCAACCGAATGCACATCACAACCGGCTGCATTTCGATCACGCAATAGCGATTCGAAAATGGTTGTCCCGCGACTGCAGAATGGATCGAATACAATTCCATCATATTTACTTGCAGCAAGATGCTTTTCGACGAAAGTTTCTGGAAACATTGCAAAGTTTGGGCATATCGCATGAAATCGGTGCCTCATACCGCCTCCAATCCACGGCGGCTGTAAGTCTTAAGCCACTGGACAGCTTTCGGTAAAAGGTCAAAAGCTTCGATCAACACGCCCTGCTCAATGAGCATGACCGCCTCTTGAACCCGGTAAGGAACTCGTAAGCGGTGCAAGACATTGCCAAGGACACGGACATCATCGAAGAAGCTATCATCCGCCCGCGAGAACGGGATAATGTGATAACAGACCATGGTTGTCACCGGTTGCTCACCAAACCAACGGCTGGGGAAAACCTTAGTCAGATGCGAATAAATAGACTTTGCTTGCCAGTTTGCACCTGTTGCGACTTGGGCAGCGGCAAACAAAAACCCTGGCAGGCCATCGGGATGCAGCCGTGCCGCAAACACGTCAATCTGGTCATCTTTAGGGTAAGTTGGCGCACCCCGCGCAGACTGCACCCGTCCATCCTTGAGTACGCGCCAAATGTCTTCCAGCTTTGTGTTAAAGTCTGATGTGTCTGGTCGTGGAAAACCGAAAGACCACGCTTGTCCGCGAATTTCGGCAGCCAGTGCAGCTGTGGCAAAATATTGGAAATACTGGCGCAACGAACAGATTTCCGCCTCGCTTGGGTAAACTGGGGTTCCGTCCAATACTGGCGACACCGACTTTAAGTTTGACAACACTAAACAGAGCAAATACGCCGCCTGACCGATTGTCAATTCCATCCCGGTGAAGGCAAGCACATCGCCATTGTCGTCGATCTCAAATGGATACGATGAACCCAAACTATGGATACGTCCACTGACTCTAGCCACCGCCCCAGAAACAATCTCTTCCCGGTTGGTCATTTCTTCATCAACATCGAAGTAGTCTTCTTCTGCTCCAATCTCCTCTGCGTTGACAAGATCAGTCGTGAAGGCAATACGATCCGCAGAAAAAAAGGCCGTCAATTCCAGGTAATCGGCGGCGAGATCAAAATTAGATTGCCCTTTGCCAAATTCGTCTTGGGGAAAATAGAGTGCGATGCCCATTAATCCTTCCCCATCGCATCTTTGCTTTTTTTCCTCATGCGATTGTAGATAGTTTCCGCCGTTTCTGAGATATCTTCTGCAATATTGAGAAGCGATTGATCCTGACCATCATATCCCCGTAGGCTATTCACTGCCTCACGCAGCATTCCACGCGCTTTGATCAAAGATGACGATAATTTTTCGTCTGCGGAATGTGTGCAGGCGTGCGCCTCAGTTAATGTACGCCCCGCCCTAAGCATATGCAGTCCTTCGGCATTGGTCAAGGTCTCACCCAGCCGTTTAATATCCGGGTTCTGCGATTGGACAACAGGCTCCTTATCCCCTTCTTTTGAACCATAAATCCACACCAGAACTTCACGTAAGTGATCTAGCTTATCTTCTGGAACAGGATCAGGCTTGGGATCGTAACGTGACCAAGCTAACTCCAGCCCCAAGAAGTTCATGTATTGCGTCCGTGACAGCGCAGTGTATAGATGCGAGAAGTTAAACTTTACAACCTTGCGATCATCCATTGAGAATATATGATATTTCTCAGCCTGCTCAAGTACGTAGATAGCTGTTACCATCCTTTTTATGGTGTCATGCTTATCACCAATTTTTTCCGAAATTTCTCCTAGAGTGACATTGCTTTTAGCATCACGATACCAGTCTGCCGCAAACCTCGCTTTGGCATAAGAATTCCACTTGGCAGCACCATTGATGTGCTTGAAACCAATAAACGAACGGGCTGCATCACGATTTGGAACCCGATATACGGATACTTTTTCCAATGTGTGGCGAATTTCGGGGGGGATTGTTGGAACGGAGATACGTAAACGCTCATTGGCAAAGATCTGATCAACCAGAGTAGGTTCACGAAACAGGCGGATAGCCGCAAAACGCCGGTTTCCCTCCAAGACAATCAGCTTGTCCCCCGACTCATCAAACATGACAATCAGAGGTTCGATGTCTAAGTAGCCATTTGCGGCTATCGATTGTAAAAGCTCTCCCAACTCCTCGCTGCGATAAAGTTGGGCGATGACACTCTCATCAGATATTTTTCGACCAGCCTCAACGAAGCGTGGGTTCGCATGGTCTAGAATCAGTTTGTCAATCGATACTTTTGTGGTCACTTGCAAGGGGATTGACAATTCAATTCCTAAGGGAGATAGGGTCATTGCTCAGACCCTAATGAGAGACAAGGCAAAACTTGCATTATGTTTAATATGTTTAACTAGGTACTCGCTGCAAGGCCGCGCAAGCTGCATCTAAATCTTCATGGGCACGATGGACCCAATCCTCCCCCCAGTAGAAGTTGCAACTGGTTTCCCCGCGCAACAAATGCCAATGGGCTTCCGTCAACGCGTGCCATGTTTCAGTGTCGTGCAACTCGGCTTCTATGGCTTTAGCCCATGCGGCATTCACCAAACCACTAATTTCCGCAACCCGCGCCAAGGCATCCTTTTGCACCTGCGAGCCGGTCCACTGGACGAAGCCTCGCCCGTGGTGCCAACCGGTGTTCCATGCGCCTTCTTTGACAATCACTTCGCCGGTTGCGCCAAATTTATCCAGATAGGCATCGATGAAGGTGGGCTTGATCGTCCCCTCGCCACGCGCACGGTCCATCAATTCGCGGTAGAAGCAACTCCAGAAGTTGCTCCCCTCGGTCACATTGCGGAACCAGCCGCCGTTTTCGCCGTCGGTGGCGGTGGTCACCAGCGGCTCGAAATCGCACCATTTGGTCCTTTGCGCCACCTCCCACTCGAACCAGCCGAATTCCATTCCGGCCTCTTGGGCATCGGAAAGATCGCGGTCACGCACCACAACGATGATTTCAGCCCCGCCATGCCGTGCAATGTGAGGACGGTAACGCAATTCTTCCCAACGCATGGCGCTTTTGGGTTCTACGTGTTCACTATCGACAATTACATAGCGATAGCCCTGTTTGGCAAGGTGGGGAATCATCTCCATGCAGAAGCCCATTTCAGGGGGCCAGAATCCTTTGAAGTTCTCGCGCCAGAATAGATGCCGTGCGATGGCGCGCCAGCGTACTAGATGCTCATCCCAATCTGCCTGAGGAATCAACGGGAACACCGGATGGTAATATCCAGTGCCTAAAATTTCGATGATATTGCGGTTTTGCCAATGCCAAAGTAGCGATCCGGTATCGACGACTCCGTAAGTCTTTTCCTGGAATTCCCTACTCGACAAGCTTTCCAGCAAAGTTCCTGAAAGCGAGACATGCACCCTCCCTACGTCCTCGTAACCCCACAATGAACGGGCGATGCGGTCATAGGCGAAGAGTATTTCCTTCGCCTCCCATTCATTTTTGGCAAACAGATGCTCCAGATTGTTTGGCGGTTGGTGAAGGTTGAGGACGAGGGCATGGTGAATGTTGGTCATTGAGGTCTCCGATGATAATAACCGCTACTTTATGCGCAAATTGGAATTGTGAACAGTCTCTTTATGTAAAAGGCGTGTTTAATGAAATGTAAGCGTTCACTCCCCCCTGGGAGCGAGGGCGTCTCGCCCGCTGAAATGGCGGCCAAGATGGCCGCGCTCCCGGCAAAAGGCGGGGGAGTGAACGCTTATAATGATATTCACTGGTGGCATTGGAGACGTTCATTTCTTTCTAAGCAGATAGAAAAACAACCCAAAACCGAGCAGGGCAGGAAGCAGATTCCGGGTAATCAGCCACATGGCATTTGGAAGTTGGGTGACAAACCCCCAAAATCTATCCCTGTTACCGGGGGAGTAGTCGTTTGGAAGAAAGCAAACCCTATAAGAATAAAAATTTGCGTCAAACACGAAACATTGGGCATTTTCTTTCATGAAGGTTTCGCTGTTTGCCTTTTAGCGCATACGTTCGCGAAGGGTGTAGAGCAAAGATTTGGCGGCCCTCTCCACGACAGGGAACTCCTCTAGGCTCTCAATTCGGCTGGCGCGCCTGTCGTCAATCATCTGTGCGAACTTCTCCGCGTCCAGATCAAGTGTTTTCATGCCTTTCTGATTCACGAAAACATAACGCGGAGGATCCTGCCCCATCCAAGTCAAGCGCAAAGGCATCCACACATTCCCCTCGGAAGCAAATTTGAGCCATTGGCCTATGTTGAATCCTTGCAGCCGGATGCGCAGTTGTTCACCCCTTTCATCACGCTCAGTGTCTGACGGCGGAACGGTAACATAATCAATCGCCTTATTTCCACCGTCATGCATCAACAGTTTTTCAAGCTCATCAGCCAAACGGTTAGGCGTGGAAGGTTCCGTGCCAACGCTATACAATCCTTCCAACATGAACTTTTTCAATTCTTGGGACTGGGTTTGGCTGAGTTGAGTTGCCGGATCGTCTTTGCCGATTGCATTCATTAACTGGTCAATTAAATTCAATTCCTGCTGCCATCTTTCATCATCGGTCCCCTGCCGCAAACAAGTCAGGACAAGGAGTTGTTGCCAGCCTCCGGCGAGCAAATCCAAAATTATTTTGGGTACGGACTTGCCCCCAAGCCTAGCATCGATTTCCTTGCTCACTAGCAAGCGGGCCCGCTCCAACCGATGTCCGCCCTGACAAGTATCAATGACACGCTCAAGTCGCATTGCAAACGATTTTATTAAAGGCATGGTCAGTTTTGACAATGCATCCAAGGCTTTCGCAAACACACCCGGTTCGCTGGCTGAATCAATAGTGACAAGACCAATGGTTTGTTCGACTGATTGTAGCAATTGCGGATTATCAATGTTCCCTTTCGCACTGGTGGCCAGGGATAGATAAGCAAGTTGGTTGAGTAGTTCGCGTGCCGGGTGGTTTCTAGCCTCCAATAGAGTAGGGTCGGCGAAGGCGGCAATGAGAAGGGGAAATTGCAACCTCTTGTAATACGGTGTGACCCCAACTGGAATCGCGGAATCGGCCATAATTGCATCCAGTAACAAGCCGACGATCTGTAGAGTTTCGCTGACTTCCAAATTGCCGAGTAACCCTACCTGTCCGCTTTGTGCAAGTGTTTGCTCCAGTCCAGCCAAAAGTGCGGGGGCATTCAAATATAGATGCTGCGAGTCCGATTTTATATTGTACAATTTCCGCAACGCCCCAATAATAGCGCTGGGATCGAAATCGGGCGATGGCTCGGTGGCATTTTTCCTGGCCTGGGACTCGGCGTACCTGAGCAGCACTACGAAGGCATTGAATGCATCGGGTTGATAAGAAGTGGTTGCCGCCATGTCAGTCTTTGTATGATTGAAAAGCAAATCTTAATGTAAAGTATAGGGGTAAACGGCAATTACGTTAAGCCTTGAGGCATAATCATGAACGAGCAAACGAGCATTGACCCAAGGGAAGTCGCCTTTTTTCAAGGGCTAGCAGCATTATGGTGGCAGGAAAACGGGCCATTCTGGCCGCTGCATTGCATGAATGAACTCCGATCAAACTACATCCGCGACCTTTTATGCACTGCGTTTGAACTGGATGCCAACGCGGAAAAACCTTTGCGGGGTCTGCGAATACTCGACATTGGCTGCGGCGGGGGGATTCTTAGCGAAGCTGTGGCGCGCTTGGGCGCGTCAGTCCATGGCGTGGATGTGGCAGCAAAGAATATCATCATCGCTCGCCAACATGCGGAATTGGGCGGGTTGTCCATAGACTACGAAATCGCCAGCGCTGAAATACTCGCCGGACGGGGGGAGCTTTACGATGCGGTGTTGAACATGGAGGTGGTGGAACATGTGGCTGAATTGGATTTATTCCTTAATGCCTGCATGAAGTTGGTGCGGCCTGACGGGGTCATGGTAGTCGCCACGATCAATCGCACCATTGCCTCCTGGCTGGGAGCCATTGTCATGGCGGAATATGTTTTGCGCTGGCTGCCACGTGGAACCCATCACTGGTCGCGTTTCCCCACGCCCGTGGAAATAGAAAACTTGCTGGCAACGGATGGAATGCTTGTCTTTGCCAACACGGGAGTTGTTGTGAACCCTTTTACGCGGCGGTTCCGGCTTAGCGCTTACATGGGCGTCAATTACATACTGACGGCAAGGAAAGGGACCGGGCAAGGAGATTTTACCGAAGCATTGGATTGGTAATCATCTTCGATAATGCACATGTAACGAAACCAAGTTAAGATTAGACCCTGGCAAAAAAACCAAAAACTAAGGGGAGGCATTGAAATGCACACGGCGAAAATTTTCATTGAAATTGCGGCATTTGTGGCGGTGGCGATCATTCTCTGGAGGGTTTTCAAACAAAAATAGAAATCCACCATAACCGTTCAGACCCCCCGTCACTATGCCTCGTTTTCTAGGGCTAAAAGTTGTGCGGGGTGTCTGAACGCTTACATAGAGAGATCGTCCCTTGTTCCAGAGTTTCCATTGGGCATTGAAATTGAGACATAAACTTGGGTGACGTAATTGATATAATCAAAGCTGATTTACTCAATCCCGACCATGGGACAGCTATCTTAAACCTGCTCAACGAGTATGCCCAAGACGAGATGGGGGGGAATTGCGAGTTATCGACCTTCGTCAAGCAAAATCTTATTGCCGAACTGCAAAAACGGCATGGGGTACACGTCATCCTCGCTTATTTTTATGATGACCCGGCGGGGCTGTCAATTTGCTTTGAAGGGTTCTCTACCTTTGCCTGCAAACCGCTGTTGAATATTCATGACCTCATCGTCGCAAAAAAATACCGGGGAATGGGCCTGTCAAAAATGCTCCTGTCAAAAGCCGAAGCAATCGCTTGGTCATTAGGATGCTGCAAACTCACGCTGGAAGTTTTGGAAGGCAATAACATCGCTCAAGCGGCTTATAAGGCGAGCGGCTACAACGCTTACCAGCTTGATCCTAAAGCTGGCAAAGCCCTATTCTGGCAAAAAATTATTGAGTGACAAATTCCGCCCTAGCTGGATTGCAAGGGCAATGCTGTTGACACATCTTTTAGCATTCCTGCAAAGCAATATTTGCATATACCGTGCGTCATTTGTGGAAGACGGGAAAATTCAAACATCCCCAACTTGCCCACGGCATCCTCGACATGAATCCAATTTCCCTCTATATCAATCCGGTAACACCATCCACAAGCTTTTAGGTATTCATCATTTTGTGGGTTGTTTGCCGGGTCAAATTGTTGCATACGGGCTTGTTTGCACAGCATCCTTGCCTTTAATTCGACATCGCCTCGGTCACCTAATGACGTGACTGTCATTTCCATCAAACGCCGATGGGAACTGGATTCGCAATTAAACTGATAACGTACTGTGGAACCGCCGCGGACCCGCTTGAAAAGATATTGGTAAAGCCTTGAAGTGGTTGAATCGGTGATGTAATTATAAACCGGTTTATTCAATACCTTTTCGGGTGAAATCCCCTGCCAACCATGGTCGCTGGCATAGCGACACCAGTCATCGTTGACGGAAATAATTTCGTCATGTCCGTTGATTCGATAGGATACGCAACAGTCATCGTCTAACATGGCAACCCCCTAACCTTAAGCTGGCGATTGTTGGAGTCGCCAAGCGTACAGTTATAAACCAGTGGATTAATCAAAGAACTATTTGCCACTTACAGCGTTTTCAATGTCCATTGATTACTTTGTTTATCGTTGGCGGCAAGGGGTTGCAGCCCTACGGCCCTTGTTACGCAGTAGGTCGGCAACCCTTTGCCGACACAGACGAACATTATGTAAGTAACTTGTGATATAAAAAACGCTGTAAAGCTAGCAATTGATATTGATTTTAATTTCCCACTTGGCAGGATTCAAGCCATTTATCTATAAATAGTCTATCTATAGACAAACATTATCAATCAACCAGAAGCCGATGGCGAACATTCAAGTTTCTTCCGCTTCAAAGACTGGCAAGCCAACGCCACATCTTCCTTATTAAGTCCGTTGAAAAAAGCGATGTAAGTCTTTTTTCCACGATGGGTATGGGAGATAATTCCAGATTTGGCATGGCGGAACGCAAAAGGGGCTGTTTTGGAAGCCTCTGCAAGGCGATGTTCCGCCTCTTTCTGTTCGGTAAAAGCACCAACCCTGATTTCCCATGAGGCTGCATGGTCATCTTTAACATGTGGCGGTTCGGCTACGGCCTTTTTTGGCGTTGGTTCCCAAAGTTTCTGATTGATGGGTTCAGGCTGACTGTCTTGCTCTTCCAGTTCGTCGGGTGGTTGGCTAGTTCTCTTTTCCAAGCCGGAGGGTTTGTGCAAAAGTGCCGGAAACTGCGAACCGTTGAAATTCGCCAGATGGTACGCTGGTTCCTTACCTTCCATTTGGGCAAAACCGTCGTCCAATATCTCCATCATGTGGGCATCACGGAGGGAATGGGAGATGCCACCAAAAACCACACCGACTAGACGCACGCCATCACGCTTAGCCGAGGCGACAAGATTAAAACCTGACGAATTGATGAAGCCGGTTTTAATGCCATCTGTACCAGGATATTTGTCCAACAAATGGTTATGGTTACGGAAATTATGATCCCTGAACCAGAAGCTATCGGTGGAGAAATAAGAATAATACTCAGGAAAATTTTTCAGCAAAGCCTTGGCCAGCCGGTACATGTCCCATGCCGTAGTGACTTGGGCAGGGTCGGGCAAACCTTGCGCATTGCGAAAAACCGTATTGCCCATCCCCAGTTGGCGTGCCTTTTGGGTCATCATTTCGGCAAAGGCCGGTTCCGACCCAGCCAAAGTCTCGGCGATCACCGTGGCAGCGTCGTTAGCCGATTGGGTTACCAAGCCCAATATGCCTTCCTCGACAGTGAGCGTGTCTCCCGCCCTCAAACCCAATCGCGATGGGGGTTTGGAAACTGCAAAAGGCGATGCCACCATGTTGTCGCCAAGCGATAACTCGTTCCGGGAAAGCGCCTCGAACACAAGGTAAAGGGTCATCATTTTAGTAAGCGAGGCGGGATGGCGCAATTCATCGGCGTTCTGCTCGTAAAGAACCCTATCCGATTCAACCTCTACAACCAGCGCGGAGTAAGGCCCCGCCTCTGATTTCAGGGGGCTTGCCAATGCGGCAACTCCCAATAACAGCAATACTGAAAGAGGGCGGAAGGTATGACAGGAAACCAAGGCAAAATTTGTAAATTTCATCGGTAGATCTTCTACAACAGTGACTTTTTGAAAACTTTAAATCTTAAATTAGTGGGGTTTGATTCAAACTGATCGCATCTACTTAGGCGCAATTTGATATCACCTGGAGTGCAAGGCTTGCCTTGCCAATGCTGCCTACCCTCGCACGGCAAGTCTTGCACACCAGTAATTACTTTCAATCACGCTCACTAGCGTTCTTTCATCACCCGTTGTTTCTCGCGCTGCCAGTCCCTATCTTTTTCTGTGGCGCGTTTGTCATGCAGTTGCTTGCCTTTGGCCAGGCCGATTTCAAGCTTGGCCCTACCCTTGTTCCAATACATGGCTAATGGTATTAGGGTGTAACCCTTGCGTTCCACTAAGCCGATGAGTTTGAAAAGCTCATGCTTATGCATCAACAATTTACGTGTCCGGGTGGAATTGGCGACCACATGGGTGGAGGCGGAAAGCAACGCCGAAATATGGGAACCGAGCAACCAAGCTTCTCCATCCTTGATGATGACATAACTTTCCTTGAGTTGAAGCTTTCCGGCACGCAAGCTTTTTACTTCCCACCCCATGAGCACAATCCCCGCCTCATAACGCTCCTCAATAAAATATTCATGGGTAGCCTGACGGTTGACGGCGATAGTCGATTCACCGTGCGCCGATTTTTTTTTCTTTACTGCCATTCGGTTGTTTTGACACTGCCTGGGATTATGTTGGGATGAATGTTATTTTACCTCATTTCGAGATGTAAAGAGGACGACAGTGCTAAAATATGCTCTTATGACAACCAATCATCTAACTTTGGGGTGAATATGACCGAACAACGTTTCGTCCACGCGCAATGGTCCTCGCGACTGGCTTTTATACTGGCTGCGAGCGGATCGGCTATCGGCTTGGGCAATATCTGGAAGTTTCCCTATCTGGCCGGGGATAACGGTGGTGGCGCATTTGTATTGGTTTATCTCCTTAGCGTTGTGGCCATAGGCATTCCCATCATGATCGCCGAAACCATGCTGGGGCGGCGCGGCAAGCAGAGTCCGATCAACACCATGCGGAGCTTGGCCGAAGACGCCAAAGCTAGCCCGCTTTGGCGTTACGCCGGTTGGCTGGGAGTCGTCTCTGGATTTCTAATACTCTCCTATTACAGCGTCATTGCCGGTTGGGCCATGGCCTACTTCTTCAAAATCAACAGTGCCTTGTTTGAACATATTGATGCCGCCAGTTCCACCCGTTTGTTTGAGAATTTCAAGGCCTCCCCCGAATTCTTGGGTATTTGGCATACTTTCTTCATGGTGGCAACGATGTTCATCGTCAGCCGGGGTGTCAGCGGCGGATTGGAACGCCTGTCGCGCTTTATGATGCCCGCCCTGCTGCTGATGCTGTTGGTTTTGGATGTTTACGCCATGAATTCCGGCGGATTTGGCAAAGGCATGGCCTTTCTATTCAACCCGGATTTCAGCAAACTGACCGGGGGTGGGGTGCTGGTGGCTTTGGGGCAGGCCTTCTTTTCACTGGGCCTGGGCATGGGTTCCATCATGGTCTATGGCTCTTATTTGCCGTCGGATGTTTCGATTGCCCGGTCTAGCTTGTTTGTCATCGCCGCCGATACCTTGGTGGCCCTGCTGGCAGGGATGGCCATATTTCCGTTGGTTTTCGCCAATGGCCTGTCGCCGTCGATGGGTCCTGGGCTGATTTTCGAGACCTTGCCCATCGCCTTCGGTCAAATGCCGGGGGGTTGGCTGTTCGGCATGTTATTCTTTGCGTTGATTTTTTTCGCTGCCATCACTTCCTCCGTCGCCTTGATTGAACCGGCAGTGGCTTTTCTGTCCGAAAACAAGGGGATGGACAGGGAAAAAGCCTGCTGGTTTAGCGGAGCGGCCTGCTGGTTTTTGGGCCTTGGGACTGTCTTTTCCTTCAATGTCTGGTCCGATGTGAAATGGTTCGACAAGACAATTTATGAATGGGTGGACATGCTTACCGCCGAAATCATGCTGCCCATCGGCGGTGTGCTTGTCGCCGTCTTTGCCGGCTGGATCATGTCAAGGACCGACAGCGAGTCCGAACTGAAGCTGCAAGACCCCCGCCATTATCAGGCTTGGCTGATTTTGGTGCGCTATATTGCACCCTTGGGCGTGGCCCTGGTCTTCTTAGACGCAATGGGGTTGATATAAGCCATGACCACGGTCAGCAGAAGCGCGCTGGTTCGTTTTCCGGCGCATTTGATGTACGAATTGGTTGAAGATGTCGAATCCTATCCCCGTTTTTTGCCTTGGTGTTCCGCCAGCCGCATCCTGAGACGTTCGGGCGATGTGGTGGATGCCGAATTGGAGATATCCAAGGCTGGGTTCCAGAAGTCTTTTGCCACCCGCAACACCCTTCTTGCCCCGGACCAAATCCGTATCAGTTTGCTGGAAGGCCCGTTCTCCCATCTCGAAGGCGTTTGGAACTTCACCCCTTTACGGAAGGATGCTAGTAAGATCAGCTTTGACCTTGAATTTGAAATGACCGGCAAACTGGCAAACCTAGCGTTTGGCACGATCTTCAACCAAATCTGCAACACGATGATCGATGCCTTCAACGAACGCGCGAAAGCCGTTTATGACTATCAACACAAAGAAGATGCGGATTGAAGTTGCCTATGCCAAACCGTCCGAGCAAGTTATCCTGACGCTTGACATTGCCGATGGCTCCACAATAGAGGCGGCAATCATTGAATCGGGGATATTGCAGCGTTTTCCAGAAATTGACCTGGCAAACAACAGGGTGGGGATTTTCGGTAGGCTGTTCAAGCTGGATCAGGTTCTCAGGGCAGGCGACCGGGTGGAAATCTACCGCCCGTTGCTGGTCGATCCCAAAGAAATGCGGCGGACAAGGGCAGCGAAGCGGTAAACTAAAAACTGCAATTGGTCCACGAAAATCACGAAATACAGCGTTTTTAATGTCACAAAATTACTTTGTTTAAGTTTTGAAATAGTTGGCGGCAAAGGGTTGCCGCCCTACAATCCTTGATATGCAGTAGGTCGGCAACCCTTTGCCGAGATGCGCGTATATATGTAAGTAACAAATAGATATAGGAAACGCTGTATCTCCTACATTAATGCTTTCAAAAGCATAAAGACAATAGGGCAACACATGGGCAATGCACCGTTCATAAAATCCATACAGGTGAATAAAGTTCGCCACCTTCAAGATTTTAAAATAGAAATTGATGAATCGCGACCGCGTCACCTCATTCTCACTGGTCCTAACGGCAGCGGTAAAACATCTCTGCTTGTTTTTCTCAAAGACTATCTCGAAGGCATCCATACCCGAGAATTGGTTAAGGTGGAAAATTGGAAACAGGTTAAAGCTAATTATGAAAATCGTATCACATCACTCGAATCTTCCTTGGCACTAAAAGATTCGGAAGAGCAAAAAATAACCGATCAAGGAGAGATTTTTCGAACCTCTGAAGATATTCGTCTTATTAACCCTATTATTGCCAAGTACAATGCCGTAATACCGAACATATCCGATTTAATAGGTCTTGCGGAGTTGTATGAAAAGGGAGAGTTCCTGATCAGCTTCTTTGAGGCTCGGCGTTTTTCTCAAATCCAAGCTGTGTCTGGGCCTCAAAAGCTTGATCTAGCCAAAGTCAACCCCATTGTAGTCACTCCTAACTCTCCTGGCACCCGCTTCCTTCAGTTTCTGGTTAATCAGAAAAACCGAGCAGCTCAGCTTCAATTAAGAAACGATAAAGCCAGGTCTAGCGAAATCGAAAGCTGGATAAAAAAAATCGAGGTGAAGTTTCAGGAACTTTTCCAAGACCATAGTCTTACTCTTGAGTACGATATCGATAATTTCGATTACAAGATTAACATCCCTGGACACGAACCTTTCCGTATGGTGGATAATCAACTATCGGATGGGTTTTCTTCGGTCATACACATCGTCGCCGAACTTCTACTACGCATGGAGGCCGTGACACCCGGCAACTATAACGTCCCCGGCATTGTGCTGATTGATGAAATCGAAACTCATTTACACATCAAACTACAAAAAGCGATTCTGCCGTTTTTGACCGATTTTTTCCCCAACATCCAGTTCATCGTCACCACACATTCACCCTTTGTAATGACTTCTCTGAATGATGCGGTGGTTTTCGATCTGGAATCTAAAGAGCGTTGGGAACACATGGCTCCCATGGCTGCTAGTACAGTGGTAGAAAGTTATTTCGATTTGGATCTTTATTCCAATGAGATAAAGAACAGGGTTTCGAGATACAGCGAACTCGCCAAAGAAAGCAATCTCATGGAAGAGGAAAACGACGAACTCAACCGAATCCGAATACAGTTGGATAATATCGATTATGAAAGTGCTCCCGAACTGGTTGCCCAATATCGCTCCCTTCGGGCTAAGGAGTCTGCCCGGTGATCTATATCCAAAAAAGCGATGGTGCAGAATTACAACCGCTGCTTGATGCCGCAAAAAACAAGGACGATGCCAACGTATACCGGGCCGGACCTGTTTACGAGAAAATTAAGACGGATTTCCATTCGAAGTGTTATCTATGCGAGGACAATGAAGTCACCTCGATTCAGATAGAGCATTTTGAGCCTCATCAGAACGACCTTCCCAAGAAATACGCTTGGAATAACCTCTTTTATTCATGTGGACACTGCAATAATATCAAGGGGGCCAATTTCTGGCCTCTGCTAAACTGCACCGATGCCGCCGATCAAGTGTGGGAGTCCATTGAAATCCACTTCACCCCTTTTCCAAAAACCACGGTTGACATTCTACTCAGTCCGTCCTGCCCCAAAAAACAGGAAGGCGAAAACACCCGTCAACTCTTGGAAAAAGCGCTTGCTGGGAAAGGAACAACGGCTATGAAGACAGACGAGGCCGCCATCCTTCGGCAAAAAATGTTGAGAGTCTATAACGATCTCTCGCTTGCCATCGAGAAGCTGGACATGGATTCTATTAGGAAGGCCATATCAGACAATAGTGCCTTTGCAGGAATGCTACGCTGGTATCTGAAAAATGATTTTCCTGACTTGTTTCAACAGGTAATGCCCTAGCTTTACCATGCCGTCAATTATCACGCAGCCGGACGGGATTTGTAATCCCGTTGGTAACTTTTTGTAGTTTGGCAAGGCATGCTTGCACACAAAACGTAAGCAACGGGGTTACAAACAACGTGGCGCATCGGGGTAGGGGCAATGCTGTTGAATTAATGCTTTGCTCTTAACGTTGCGCCGTTGCGTGAAAATTTCTTTTTGCTTCCTCGCCATACAGTTTGACCATGCCGTTGAGCAAAGATTTTTTTGACTCACGCAACGGCGCAACGACGCAACGTTAAGAGCCATACATAGGTTTGCCTGATGCTTCATTCGCTTCACGATTTTTTGTTTGGGGGGTTTGATAAATTGTGGATGCAATAGAAACAATAGTCTTTGCCCATGATATACCAACAACCTCTTGTTTATGCTAAGCATTTTAGGCCACACTCAAAAAAACAACGCACTTTCGGAGAGGCTTGCCCTAACCCCCCTTTTGCAAAGGGGGGGACCAAGATTGAGCCACAAATCTCCCGCATTGCATTGCTAACCCTGTCGGTTACAATTTTCCCACTAGCCACTATTCACTGCATTTCCTTCTTTTGGTTCAATCAAGCCCCAGTTTAGTGAGATAATAAAGGATTTAACAACAGTATGGGGCAGCAGACTGGCGCACCTGGCGTTCTAAGCGCAAAGGGAATGTTTATTGCTTATCTTCTCCTCATCCTCTTACAACCCGCTTTGTAGCTTATGGCTTGCCATGGTTTTTAACGCTTAGGCGTAGAAACCCGTAAGACACTAACCACCAGCCTTAGCCACTAGCCACTGACCAAATAGCTTGCCATGATTAATAAACTGCTCGTCAAAAGTACGCCTACGCCTGCCCTGACCGAAAAACCCCCTTTGGGAATGGATGCCGGACCACTGGTCGAGGATATCAGCCGACACTTCAATTACACGTTGGGCCGGGATAAAAGCTGCAAGTCTGCCCATTATAGTTACACTGCACTGGCCTTGGCAGTGCGCGACCGTTTGATGGAGCGTTGGAAGAACACGGCATACGCTTACGAGGAAGGTGACACCAAACGTGCTTATTACTTGTCTCTAGAGTTTCTAATGGGCCGCACTTTCGGCAACGCCATGCTGAATTTAGGTTTGGAGAACCCCTTGCATGAGGCTTTGCATAATCTGGGCTTGGATTTGGAGGAACTGGTGGAAAGCGAGCCGGACGCGGGGCTAGGCAATGGCGGCCTAGGGCGTTTGGCGGCCTGCTTCATCGACAGTTGCGCTACGCTGCAATTGCCGGTGATGGGTTACGGACTGCGCTACGAATACGGCATGTTCCGGCAAAACATCGAAGACGGCAACCAAGTCGAGGAACCCGACCATTGGTTGCGCAATGGTCATGTCTGGGAAATCGAGCGCCCGGAATTGACCCAGCGCATCCGTTTTCGTGGGCACACCGAAACCCAAGAAGGCCATGACCGAATCAAGCGTGTCGTCTGGGTGGACACCCACGACGTATTGGCTGTGCCTTTTGACATCCCCATTCCAGGTTACCAAAACGAAACGGTCAACACCTTGCGTTTATGGAAGGCCGGTGCCACTGACGAGTTCGACTTGGGCGAATTCAATGCCGGCGATTATGCCGGATCGGTGGAAAGGAAGAACAAGGCTGAAAACATAACGATGGTGCTTTATCCCAATGACGCCAGTGAAAGCGGCAAGGAATTGCGTCTGCGCCAGCAGTATTTTCTCGCCTCCGCCAGTTTGCAGGATGCGATTAGGCTGTGGATACGCAAACACGGCAAGGATTTCAGTCAGTTTGCCGAGAAGAACTGCTTCCAATTAAACGACACCCATCCTAGCATCGCCGTGGCAGAGCTAATGCGCCTGTTATTGGATGAGTATGACATCGAGTGGAACGAAGCCTGGTCCATCACCCGGCACACCATGGCCTACACTAACCACACCTTGTTGCCGGAGGCGTTGGAGCGTTGGCCGGTGCGGCTGTTCCGGCAACTGCTGCCGCGCTTGCTGGAGATTATCTTTGATATCAACGCCCGTTTTATGGCCGAAGTGTCCAACCGCTGGCCCGGCGATTTCGACCGCATGGCCCGTATGTCGCTCATCGAGGAAGGCTGGGAGCAGCAAGTGCGCATGGCCTACTTGGCTATCGTCGGAAGTTACTCGGTCAACGGCGTGGCTGAATTACATTCCGACCTATTGAAGCAGGGGCTGTTTCGCGATTTTTATGAGTTGTGGCCGAAGAAATTCAATAACAAAACCAACGGTGTCACCCCGCGCCGCTGGCTGGCTTGGTGTAACCCCAAGTTGTCGGCACTGATAACAGAAACCATCGGCGATGCGTGGATCACCGATTTGTCCCAGTTAAGCAAGTTGGCACCCTACGCGGAAGATGCCAAATTTCGCGCCCGCTGGCAGCAGATCAAGCGAGACAATAAAGTGCGCCTGTTGGAATTCAAGAAGATCGAGATGGGTACGAATGGGGCCAGCCCAGACATGTTGTTCGATGTGCAGGTCAAGCGCATCCATGAATATAAACGGCAGTTGTTGAATGCACTACATGTGATCCACCTTTACGACCGGATCAAGCGCGGTGACACCGCCGATTGGACACCCCGCTGCGTATTGTTCGGCGGCAAGGCCGCACCGGGTTATTTCATGGCCAAGCTCATCATCAAGCTCATCAATAATGTGGCTAATGTGATCAGTAAAGATCCGGCGGCGGTCGGCCTTTTGAATGTGGTTTTCGTACCCAATTACCGGGTCTCAGCGATGGAGGTCATTTGCGCGGGCACGGATCTATCCGAACAAATATCCACCGCTGGCAAAGAGGCTTCCGGCACGGGCAACATGAAGTTCATGATTAACGGCGCAATGACCATCGGCACTTTGGATGGAGCAAACATTGAGATACGCGAGGAAGTGGGCGACGCGAATTTCTTTCTGTTTGGCTTGACGGCGGAAGAAGTGGAAAGGACACGCGGCAACTATGACCCCAATGCCATCATTGCCGCCAACGAGGAACTCAGCCGGGTCATGCATTATCTGGAAATAAGCCATTTCAACCAGTTTGAGCCAAATATTTTCGATCCGATCATCCATTCGATTCGCAATCCCCACGATCCTTGGATGACTGCGGCGGATTTCGGCAGCTATGTCCAAGCGCAACGGAGGGCTGCCGAGTCCTACCTCGACCAAGAGGCATGGACGAAGATGAGCATCCTCAACACTGCGGCTAGTGGCAAGTTCTCCAGCGATCGAACTATTAGTGAATATAACCGCGATATTTGGAGATTGGAACCTGTTTGCCCGTTGCCAGCGGAATAGAAACATTCATAAAGTGTTCAACGTTCTGCTCTACGAACCAGAAATACCGCCAAACACTGGCAACATCATCCGTCTTTGCGCCAATATGGGAGCCAGCCTCCATCTGATCAAGCCCTTGGGTTTCGATCTGGACGATAAAAAATTGCGCCGTGCCGGGTTGGATTACCGCGAATGGGCATCGGTGCAGGTACATGAGGCACTTGAAGACTGCCTAAGTGCAATCAAACCTGAAAGATTGTTTGCACTGACGACCAAGGGTGGGCGCTGTTATGCCGAGCCGCAGTTTAGGGCTAGGGATGCTTTTCTGTTCGGACCCGAGTCGCGTGGGCTACCCGCCCCAGTGCGCGAGTCGGTGTCCGTTGAAAACCGGCTTTTTATTCCGATGGTAGCCGAAAGCCGTAGCCTCAACCTATCCAACGCGGTGGCGCTAGTCCTATTCGAGGCATGGCGGCAATGCGGATTCAGCGGGAGTGGGCGTTAAGAAATCCCCCCTGCCCCCTTATACAAAGGGGAGGTAGGGGGATTTACCGAAACCATCAACATTGAGGCACATAATGAAACTGGGTTTTCTCGCTTCACACAACGGCAGCAACATGCAGGCGATCATTGAAGCCTGTAAAACAGGTGCTTTGCAGGCCACACCCGTCGTGGTCATCAGCAATAATGCCGTCTCCGGCGCATTGGCAAGGGCCGGGCGGGAGTCTATCCCCCATTACCACCTGAGTTTGAAAACCCATCCAACCCCGGAACTGTTGGATCAGGCAATTTTGGATGCCTTGATCGCACATCGTGTGGATATGGTTATCTTGGCAGGCTATATGAAAAAATTAGGTGTAAAAACCTTGACTCGGTTTGATGGGGCCATATTGAATATCCACCCTGCCCTTCTACCAAAATTTGGCGGACAGGGTATGTATGGCATTCATGTGCATGAAGCAGTTTTGGCCGCTGGGGAAAAAGAAACCGGGGTCACCATCCATCTAGTGACTGAAGAATATGATAGCGGGGCAATCATCGGCCAGGAGAAGGTTCCCGTGTTGCCGGACGACACACCACAGACCCTGCAAGAACGGGTATTAAAAACCGAACATGCTTTTTTCCCAAGAATATTAGATAGGATTAGGTGCGGGGAAATTGCTATTCCAGGTTATCGGACAATGAATCCAGTGACATGACAGCCCGTTTGGAAGATAAACTGGCGCTGTTTCAGCATCCCTCCGATGTCTAACCGCCTTACAGAGCGTATCGAGTTGTTGCGGGGTCAATTTGTAAACCTGGACCTTGCCGTATCACCCATCAGATGCGCTTTTACGTTGCGCCGTTGCGTGAGACCTTCTTTTGCCTTTCGCAATGCGGCATGTCATTCAATGGGCAAAGATTTTTATCTCACGCAACGGCGCAACGACACGGGAGGTTCTGGCCGAAAACCCGGATTACGCCGCAAGCGGCTCCATCCGGGCTACGGCCTGCACATTTACGTAACATCAGATGGTAATTGCTACCTGACAACGCACTTAACATCAGTTAAAAGGCAATTCAAGAACTATTTCGAGTAGCCTATGGTCTTTCTCAAATATCCGGCGGCGGTGGAGCCAGCACACTCCGCGAACCGTTGTTATCGGATGGACTGACAATGCCAGCCTTTTCCATGTCTTCTATCATTCTTGCCGCGCGGTTGTAGCCCACCTTGAAACGCCGCTGCACACTGGAGATGGAAGCTTTGCGGCTTTCTGTCACAAAGCGCACCGCTTCGTCATAGAGCGCATCCGACTCTTCCCCGCCATCTCCGCCACTGGCCCCTCCTTTCGAGCCGCCGCCAAAATCAGGCGTGTCTTCGCTGAATCGGGTGATTTCCTCAATGTAATCCGGTTTGCCTGTGCGCTTGAGAAATTCCACCACATTATGCACTTCTTGGTCAGAAACAAAAGCGCCATGGGCACGCATGGGAATGCCAGAACCAGGCGGCAGGAACAGCATGTCTCCGTTGCCCAGTAAGGTTTCCGCCCCGCCTTGGTCAATGATGGTGCGAGAGTCGATGCGTGACGACACTTGGAACGACAGCCGAGTGGGAATATTGGCCTTGATTAAGCCAGTGAGAACATCCACTGACGGGCGTTGTGTCGCCAAAATTAGATGGATGCCAGCTGCACGTGCCTTTTGTGCAAGACGGGCAATCAACTCCTCCACTTTTTTGCCGACTATCATCATCATATCCGCCAACTCGTCAATGATGATGACAATGAAGGGCAATTCGCCTAGGGGCGACGGGCCTTCATTTTCTGATACGCTTGTGTTGGGATTCCATAACGGATCAAGTATGGGTTGATTGGCTTCCAGCCCATCGCGGATTTTTTGATTGTATCCAGCCAAATTTCTTACCCCAAGCAGGGACATGAGCTTGTAGCGCCGTTCCATTTCAGCCACCGACCAACGCAGCGCATTGGCGGCCTCTTTCATGTCAGTGACAACGGGTGTCAGCAGGTGCGGGATGCCCTCATAGATTGACAATTCCAGCATTTTGGGGTCGATCATAATCATGCGCACTTGGTCAGGCCCTGCCTTGAACAGCATGCTCAGGATCATCACGTTGACGGCCACCGACTTGCCTGACCCCGTGGTGCCCGCCACTAACAGATGCGGCATCTTGGCTAGGTTGGCCACCACTGGCTCACCGCTAATGTCCTTGCCAAGCACCATCGTCAAAGGAGACTCGGAGTTTTGGTAAACATTGGAGGCCAGCACCGAATGGAGCAACACTATTTCCCTCTCCTCATTGGGAATCTCCAAGCCAATGACGGATTTGCCAGGGATGATTTCCACAACGCGTACACTGGTGAGCATCAGTGCACGGGCTAAATCCTTTGCCAACCCGCTAATGCGGCTGGCTTTTATCCCAGGGGCGGGCTGAACCTCGAAACGGGTAATCACTGGGCCGGGAAGCACATCCACTACCTGCACTTCAACGCCAAACTCGCCTAGGATGCTTTCCAGCAGGCGCGACATCTTATCCAAGTCTTCCCGCGAGTATCCTTTGGTTTTGGCAGACTTCTGGTTAAGCAAAGCCAGCGGTGGCAATTCGCCGGGTTGTGCATTTGAGAGTTCTCCAAGCTTGCCACTTTTAGTATTAGGTTGCTTGGCTAGCTCGCTTTTCTCTTGGGTGGTGGAGCCCTTTGGGTTTGGCTGTGCTTTGCCAGGCAAGTCGTTTTTGGCTGGCTTGGCCTTTTTGGCGGATACAGTGGGTTCGTTGCTGGATTCCAGTTCAGAAACATGCCCAACACCTTGGAACACCGAGAAAAAGCCATTTACGATGAGCAGTGAGTACTTGCCCATGGCATCGACCATGACCAGCCAGGAGACACCGGTGAAAAGCGAAATGCCTACCAGCAGGGATGAACCCAGCAACACTGATGTCCCGGTGAGGCCAAAATCGGCCAAAAGCCAGTTGTGGATTACAAGGCCCAAAATGCCGCCGGACGTTTGGGGCAGTTCAAGCTGGAGTTTTTGCGGCAAACCTTCCAAATGGATGTCCGCCAATGCACAACCCGATGCAAGGATCAGAGCAAGGCCCACAAATCTAAAAAGATAGACAAACGGGTTTAATGACCAAGGCCGTTGGCATTTGTAAATAGTGTGTCCATAAATGGCTAGTATAAATGGAAGTGCAAATGCAACGATGCCAACCATGGTCAAGCTAAAGTCAGCCACCAAGGCACCCACCGATCCCGCAGCATTGCTGATGCCGTTCACCGGACCGGTATGGCTCCAGCCTGCATCCTCCAAGTTGAATGTAATCAAGGAAATCAGATAAAACAAGGCGATTGCTGCAAGGGCCAGGAACACCAATTCGCGAAACCCTTTGTTAAGACTTGCGCCGATGTCGGCGGCTACTGGAACTTTCTTGTCTATTTGTGACAAAATTCTCACCAAATCAGAAAAATTAAGAAATGCCGGTTATTTTTCAAAATAACTGTGGTTTAATCAAGTACAACTATTATCCGCTATTTTTTCACAGAGGTTTGCATGAACGAAATTAAACATTCAAAGATATTGATCCTCGGTTCGGGGCCAGCAGGCTACACTGCAGCCGTTTATGCGGCCAGGGCCAATCTGAGCCCAGTGCTGGTAACCGGAATTCAGCAGGGTGGGCAGTTGACCACGACTACAGAAGTGGATAATTGGCCGGGCGATGCCGAAGGCGTCCAAGGCCCAGAATTGATGGGTCGTATGTTAAAACATGCCGAGCGCTTTAACACCCAGGTTATTTTCGACCATATCCATACCGCCGACCTCTCCGAGCGGCCATTTAAACTGCTTGGCGACGAAGCTATCTATACCTGTGATGCCCTTGTCATCGCCACTGGTGCATCGGCGCGCTACTTGGGCCTGGAATCGGAAGATGCCTTCAAGGGCAAGGGGGTTTCCGCCTGTGCCACCTGCGACGGTTTTTTCTATCGCGGCAAGCCAGTGGCGGTGATCGGCGGCGGCAACACGGCAGTGGAGGAAGCGCTTTACCTGTCCAATATCGCCTCGAAAGTCACCGTGGTCCATCGCCGGGACAAATTCCGTTCTGAGAAAATATTGTCTGACAAACTCGTCGAACGTTCCAAAACCGGTAATGTAGTCATCGAATGGAACGCCGTGCTGGGTGAGGTGTTGGGCGACAGCAGCGGGGTAACCGGAGCTAGAATCAAGAATGTGCAAGACGGTTCCAGCAAGGACATTGACGTAGATGGTGTATTCATTGCCATTGGACACTCGCCAAACACCGAAATTTTTGCCGGTCAATTGGAGATGAAGAATGGCTATATCACTGTGAAAGGCGGTTCCGAAGGCAACGCCACCGCCACCAGTATTCCCGGTGTGTTTGCCGCCGGCGATGTGGCCGACTCGGTCTACCGCCAGGCCATCACCTCAGCCGGTTCCGGTTGCATGGCCGCCTTGGACGCGGAAAAATACTTGGATAGTCTGGAATAATTTTCTCCAGTCCCCACTTTGCATCTTCCCTTAACCCTCCTTTTGCAAAAGGGGGGGCTAGTAAGGTGATATCCAATAAAGAACATCCCATCCAAAGGCCAAGCTGGGGCTTGGCGCTCCCAGAAGGAACGCCAAGCTCCAGCTTGGCAAGGTGATTTGTGGAGGAATTGTTGGTGATTTTCGTGGACAATTCATTTCGGTTTTGGTGGATTCATTATTGGAAATCACCTAAAGTCAATTTCTAGGGTGGACAAAATTCAATAAGGATGTGAAACTGCATCAATTCTCATTTTGAACAAAACCGGGCGGGTTTAGAACCCGCCCTACCAATCGACATTCCGCATCCTGTTCATAATACATTGATAATTCAAAATTAAATTGCCTGAGTAGCGGCGGGTTCCAAACCCGCCCTTATTAATCTTTGCCAAAATGAGAATTGCTGGTGAAACTGCGTGTTACCTAGTAAATAAAGTTATATACTTGTGAAATGGGTCATTTGATATTTCTAAATATATTCGAGGCTTCCCTGTGGATACAAAATCATTGATTGCAAAATTCGCACTGTATTTGTCGGTCATTGCGATGATCGGATTTTCAGCAGGTGTCTTGGCCCAACCGACGCAAGTCAGCATTACCGCCCCGGCATCCAATCCAACGACGGGAGTCCAAGGCAGTTCAGTGGTTTTTTCGGGTACAGCGACCGAAACCGACCCGAATGCGTTACCGCTTACCTACACTTGGAATTTTTCTGACGGTACAAGCCAGGCTGGACAAACCGTAAACTATCAAATAGCTACCACTGCAACGGTCGGATCGACGATCACAGCAACACTCGAAGTAACCAATGCCACTAACGTGTTAGCCGACACACAGCCAACCACTTCCGTGACGGTTGTAGCCGCGAATTCGACCACACCAGTCTCCTCCAACCTTATTTATGTTGCCAATTATTTTGCCAACACCGTCACTTTGATAGACCCGGCTTCGAAAAATGTGCTTACCACCCTAACAGTCAATGGTCGTCCCTATGGCCGGGCTTTTAGTTCGGATGGAAAATACACCTATATTGTGTATCCCAAAAAAGGAGCCCCTTCTGGCACCGTCTCGGTGTTTGACACGTACACTCGTATGGTGACGGCCCAGGCAACGGTGGGCAACGGTCCTAACAACGTTGCCATCACGCCCGATGGCAGTTTGGCCTACACCACGAATTTTGCCTTGTTTGGCACTGTTACCGTGACTAACACAAGCACCAATACAGTCACAGCCACGATCCCGGTAGGGCGTTACCCCACAGGTGTTGCCATCACCCCGGATGGCACAACTGCCTATGTGGCGAGTTATAGCGATGGCACCTTGTCGGTGATTGACATTGCAAGCAATGCCGTAACTAAGACAATCCAACTAGGTCCATACCTGTTGAGCGTTGGCAATGTCTTGCCCACGACCTCCACGCCTTTCAGTGCCTTCAACGTCCAAAACCTCTCGATTTCACCAAAAAATGGAGCATTGTCCTTCTCATCCAACTTCACCTTGGGCTTATCCAGCGTCGGCATTGCCCCCGCGATCCAAGCGACCACGTTGAATATCGGCAATTTTGCCCTGTACATTCCCGCAGGTTCCTTCAAACCCGAGTGGTGGGGTGCTTATTGGTTTGGTGGAACGTTCCAGGGCGAGACGGTGGAAGTGCTGCTTCAATTGTTGGCGAACAACCAGTATTTGCTGAATGTTTACGCTTTCAATGCAAAATTGTTCGATATAAACAATCCAGTCACGGTGCGATTGAACATCGGCGGAGAAAACGGAACAACATTGGCTTACCCCACATTTCTCCCATAATGTGTCCTGATTAGCAAGATTGCCCAGCCAATTTCTAACACCTAGCCGTAATCGTCATTCCGGCAGGGATTGCCGGAATCCAGTAGCCATGGAGGGCAATCTAGATTCACCTCCCTGTGTTCTGGATACCGGCAATCCCTGCCGGTATGACGGTGTTTTGAGTTTGGCTGAAACAACTTGCTAATCAGGTAATGTGTTGCTGTTGGCGTTTCAGATCAATATCTCCAGCGGCTGAGGATGCCCCAAAAATTCCCTTGGGCTGGCTGTGAAGCCATAAGCACCGGACTGGAACACCACAATAAGATCACCCTCCTGGGCATGGGCGAGTTGCATCTTGTCTGCCAAAATGTCCAAGGGCGTACACAATGGCCCCACCACGGAAGCGGTTCTGTCCGATTCGCCGATAACCCGGTTGCCAACCACCACCGGGTAATTTTTGCGGATCACCTGCCCGAAATTACCGGAAGCGGCCAGATGATGGTGCAGTCCTCCGTCGGCCACCAGGAACACTTGCCCCCTGGATATTTTGCGGTCAATCACCCTACACACATAAATTCCGGCCTCCCCGACGATATAACGGCCCAATTCGATGACAAATTCGGCCTCAGGAAAGTCGTATCTTGCGGACGGCATCAGACTTGCCAGATGAGCGCCCACTTTGACCAAGTCTAGCGACTGCTCCCCCGGAAAATAAGGAATTCCGAAACCTCCCCCCAGATTAAGCAAGCGTACCGGAGCGGGTGCATCTGCCGCCAATTGCCGTGCAAGATCGAGCGTCTTTTGTTGTGCTTCCATAATGGATTCCGCCCGGAGATTTTGCGAACCGGAGAAAATCTGGAAGCCGTAAAAATCCAATTCCAATCCACTCATCCCCGCCAGTAGAGCCGGCACCTGTTCGGAATCCACGCCAAATTGCCTAGAACCTCCCCCCATCTTCATGCCGGAAGACTTGAGTTCAAAATCAGGATTCACCCGGATTGCCACCTTGGGCTTGACACCTAGGCTGGCACCGATATCTGCCAGCAGTTGCATTTCTCGCCCGGATTCAATGTTGACGATAATTCCAGCCGCTGCCGCCTGCCGGAGTTCCCGTTTGGTTTTTCCAGGCCCGGCAAAGCTGATTTTTTCCTGCGGCATGGTCGTATCCAGTACGGTTTTCAGTTCGCCGGCGGAAGCCACATCGAATCCGTCCACCCGGGTTGCAAGATGCTGGACCAGTGCCGGCATTGGGTTGGATTTGATGGCATAATGAAGATGGATATCTGCAGGAAGAGCCGAACGCAGTTGCCCAATCCGCTCATTGATCAGTCCGCGGGAATATGCATAAAAAGGAGTCTGTCCGATCCGTGCTGCCAACTGGTCAATAGGAACGCCGCCGATGACCAGGCTGTTATCCAAGACCGGGAAAGGCAAGGCGATTGTATGTTGGCCAAGTGGATTCATCGGTTAAGCTCGTTTGAGGTCAATTAACTCTTCCACCAGACGCTTTCGGTCGATCTTGCCATTGGGGTTGCGCGGCAAAGGCTCCCCATGATGAATTACGCGGGCCGGTACCATGAACCCAGGCAATTGCCGCTGACACTCCCCTAGGATAAGCTCTGCGTCTAGTGCATTCCAATCGGTCTTGTAAACGAATAACACTATGGCCTGCCCAAGCAAAGGATGGGGTACACCCACCGCCGCTACTTCGATGACCGTTTGAGTGGCGTAAATGACTTCCTCGACCTCGGTGGGGCTAACCCGGTATCCCGATGTCTTGATCATTTCATCACGCCTTCCGACGAAATAAAAAAAACCGTCCTTGTCCATTGTCACCGAGTCTCCCGACCACACCGCCATTTCTGGCCGGGGCAATCCAGCGAGTTGCCCAGGTGATGGTTTAAAACGTTCCGCCGTGTTTGCAGGGTCGTTCCAATAACCCAACGTCACAAGCGCCCCGCGATGCACCAACTCCCCTTCCTCACCGGGTCCGCAAAGTGTGCCATCATGGCGTACAGCCATGATCTCGGCATTGGGGATTGCCTTGCCTATCGAACCGGGTCGCCTATCTATCTCATCGGGAGGCAGATAAGTCGAGCGAAACGCCTCAGTTAGCCCGTACATCAAAAATGGCTTGGTGTTAGGCAATTTGGCCCGCATCGCATTTAGCGTTGCAGTGGGCATGGCTCCCCCTGAATTTGTAATATAGCGAAGATGTCCGTCTGTTCCAGTCGGCCAATCCAACCGGGCCAACTGTATCCATAAGGGCGGCACGGCGGCCAAGCCGGTTATTTTTTCCTTCTCCACAGTTCGGATTACATCCCGTGGCAATAAGTAATTCATCAAAACCGCGCAAGCACCGGCATGGAAAGCGGTCGTCAGTTGGGAAAGCCCGTAGTCGAAGCTTAGAGGCAAAACACAAAGAATGCGATCATCCGAATGGTTCGCCAAGTATTGCGACACGCTTGCCGCCCCTGCCACAAGGTTACGATGTGAAAACACTACACCTTTGGGTTTTCCTGTACTGCCCGAAGTGTAGAGGATTGCCGCCATGTCGGTGTCAACCATTCGGTGACGGGGTTGGTCTGGCAAACAGCCATGGGCGTGCCATCCTACCACTTCAATGCCGGCGAGGCCGTCAAACAACTTATCGCCCACCAACACCACCGTGCGCAAATCCCTGCAACTTTGCAAAACCGGGCGCAATAGTTCAAGCCGTTCAGGTGATGTCACCAGTATTTTCACATTGCAGTCATTCAGTATGTGGCTCACCTGTCCAGACTTTAGCAATGGATTTACCGGGACAAAAACACCCCCGGCCAAAGCAGTGCCAAACAAGGCCAGCACCCCTTCAATGCGTTTTTCCAGATAGATTGCGACACGGTCAAAGCGCTGGAGCCCACACAATAAAAAAAGATTTCCCGTCTGCAAACTTTGTTCGTTGAGTGCTTGATAATCAAGGGTTCTGACACCGTCCTTGACGGCAATGCCACCTGGTTGCAGTTGTGTACAGGGGCAAATCAATTGATGGATTAAATACGGTGTTTTCGACATCACAAGTTACAGCGTTTTTAATGTCACAAAATTACTTTGTTTAAGTTTTGAAATAGTTGGCGGCAAATGGTTGCCGCCCTACAATCCTTGAAATGCAGTAGGTCGGCAACCCTTTGCCGACATGGGGGTGTATTATGTAAGTAACTAATACTAAAATTTAACACGAATAATAAGTAATAACGTAGGATGTGCCGAGGTAAGCGTTCACTACCCCTGTCTTTATCCTGGGAGCGCGGCCATCTTGGCCGCCTTCAGCGGGCGAGACGCCCACGTTCCCAGGGGGGAGTGAACGCTTACGTGCCGAGGAACGAGGCGCATCTTTCGAGTTTTCAGACACTTCACGCTTGATGTGCTTCGCAAGCTCAGCCAATCCTACATCACATAGATATTTTTAGAATGAAATGGGAGTAGATATATAAAACGCTGTAACTACCAACAAATAAGGCTTGTAGTATTAGCAGGAGTTTTAATCCCTAGATAATTGATTGTATAGGAGCCGCATTGATCCTTAGCCTGAGTTCCCGTAGGCGTGGCTGTCGCAGTATATCCGGGGTCATTGGCATCTAGCACGACAGTCAATGTATAGTAAGGTGTAGTGGCATTAGGAACAACATAAGAAGTCGGACTGCTGGCTGGGTAATTGTTGGCATAGCCAAGAGTAGTCATCGTCGCGGTGTAAGAATTATTTGTAGAATAATATATAGCTTCACGGCTGGCTAAATCCAATAATGCGGTTTTGGCGGCAGTGCGTTGGGATTTTTGTGTACTTTTTAAATAGTTTGGATAGGCAAATATTGCAAGAATACCAACAATCGATACGGCAATAATTAATTCAATAAAGGTAAAGCCTGATTGAATGTTAATAATTTGATGCTTTTTCATTTGTCATTCCTGATAAAATTAACGCAACTGAATCCAATTTAATCGTTGGCCTTTGCCACCAGTCGTGGTAGGAGTAGTGGTACAGCCGGTGCCGATACAGCTATTGGGTTGAAACTTTGATACATTGACTCCACCACTGGCAGTTTTGTTGATGATGTAATTAATGCTATTGTACTGAATCGCTTGTGGTGTTCCCACCGCGCTGACATACAGGCCACTGACAGGAGAACCGTTGATATTGGCAAATTGACCCGAACTATTGGCAAATACTGACAGTCCATTGAGAAGAACGCCACCGTTTATCGGATTGATAGCCATAGTCCAACCACCAGGAGGCAAACCCGGCGAACACGTAAGTCCTTGGGTTGATGACGATGGAATTGTGGTGTTGACCATAAATAAACCACTTACTAGAAGTGGATTATAAATCACTTCTTCACCAGGGGAGGATAGGTCTAGGTAAAAACCAAATTGATTATAAAGGTAACAAGTCGCCAAATCCGCCCAGCAAATCGTATTTCCTGAAAGCGTCCGATAGTTGCCAGAAGTTTGGGTAATGGTTTGCTGTACTAAATTACTGCGATAAATGGTTTGCGGTGCCGCCAGATTATCGTAATCAGAACCACTCAGGGTGTTCCAAGCCGACATGTTCCAGTCCCAAACGCCATAAATGCTTTGTACGCCGTAGGTCGTGTTATTTGGGAGTAAATCGGAAGCATCGATGTTCTTACCTGTGCCAAAAAGGATTATTTCCCTAGGTAGCAAAGAACCAGTCTGTGCAAGTTTTGTTAAAGCTACAGCAGTGGTAATGGGTTGTGCAATCCCGGCAGCGTTCGTTGCAGTAAAAAGTGGGCCGGGGGATGATCCGGCCACGCCGAAGGTTGATGCTGTCCAGTTGGAAGGATTGCTGCTGGTGACATCAAACCGCCAGATATTGCCAAAAAGATCCCCTGCGTAAAGATAATCGACCACATTGTCACCATCTAAGTCGGCTGGGGTTACATAATTAATACCATTCGGCATTTGGGTATTCGTTTCCAAGTCGTAAACTGTCCAAGTTGGCAAGCTAGTGCAAGGAGTCGTGCCAATACAGGTTGAGGTATTGGTGATGGTCGCGATGAATATGGCTGCTGTTCCGTTGTTGCTATTATAGCCGTTACCGAAGATCACCGCCCAACTGCCGTTGTGCATGCGTGATATGATAGGCGTTCCGTAGTTCCAGCCAAAATCATCAAGGCAATAATTTGTCGGTGAATGAATGGCGCATACCGATTGAATGTTGCTAGTGTTGAGTTCATTCACAACCAAACTGGAAGCATTGCTTTGTGAAAAAATGGGTGCATAGGAAATACTCGCATTGGTAGTTGGCTCGGTAACATCCAACGCGTAGATCGCAGGGCCGCCACCGCCTAACCCGCCCACCAGCCAAGTATGCCAAGCATTATTGTAATAAAGTTCACCTATGCCTGGTGTTTGGTTTACGAAAAAACGATGGGTATAGGATGGGTCGGTGAAGTTGTAGTTGGTCAAAAATGCCGTGGTGTTATTTTGCGCAATTTCAAGTGCTACAGTTTGCGGCATGTAGGCCAGCAGTTCTGTACCGGTATTATTCGTATACGTCGATGTTATTGTGGTTATCGTATAAGTATAACTAGTACCAGAGACTACACAATTAGTGATTGAATAAGTTATGGTTGTTGTAGTGTTTCCGCTTGTGGTGGTTCCACCAGTGGGACGGCTTTTACTGCAAGTCGTAACAGTGGAAGTGACTTGTTGACCCGCTTGAAAACCATGTAACAACCCGTCGTTGCTGGCGACATACACCATTTGCATGCGCCCCGCTTGGTTGGTTTGATAGGTGGCATAGCTGTTGGTGGTTTTGTTTTCAGGCATTGTTGAGCTTGAATATAGAAGGTCAGACCAAGGGGCTGAGGTAGGGTAATTCGCGACCGGTGTACCGACATAAACCGGGCTGGAATCGACGATGTCACCTAGGACTCCACTGCGGGTACGGAATGGCCCTGGAGTGGCATCCGCTTGTTCGTTGCCTCGCACACCGATCAGGTAATTGAGTACATCGCTACCGGTGCAGGTCGCTGCGGAGCCAGAAGTATTACATTTATACAGAGAAGAACTGGCAATGACGGGGTCTGAGCTTAAAGCAGTTTGCTCGGCGCTAGTCAAACTATTCCACGCAAAGGGAATGCCTGTCGAGCCGTTCCAGCTAAGAATCGTGCGGCTACTGGGTGTCTGTGCCGTCATTGTTGCGGTACTGCCACTGCCATTCACGGCAGGA
>QJPH01000228.1 GCA_003242955.1 Candidatus Methylumidiphilus alinenensis | reverse complement strand
CAAAAGACGTTGTCAAAACGACGGAACACGCCTGTTGCGCCCTACCGCGTTGAGGGAAGCCCATAGGTGCATTATTATACGCGTTTAAATGATTGGTTGGCATACATTTCTGCAAAAGGTATGTGAAGCATAGAGAAATCTTGATATACAGCATTTTCATCTTAAAAATATACCTAAAACAGACATTCCGTTAAACCTTCAGGTCAACCGAATAACCTGTGCTATCATACCCACTACCAAGTGACTCTTTGATGTTGAAAATGCTGTATGATAATCATTGATTTTGTAAATATTCTTATAAATCATATGTATAAATAATTATATAATTCGTTTTATTTCCTATTGGAAGGTATTTATCCAATCCACCCCCTTTTTCGGTGCTTTATCTTCATTCCAACTGAATGTGACAAATTTGCTTAAACTACAATTGCTTACCAACCATGCGAAATCCCAAAGAGCCAAAAAAAATCCGTGCAATTCGCCATTGCCCGATTATGCCCTGCTATATTTCGATCATTTATGCGCTGTATTTCAAGAATTACTCACAGATAAATCCACGCCAAAAGCTCAATCTGTTCTTGATGATGCACTGCGGAAACGATCCGAAAACATTATCTCTTGGAACAACCTATATTTGTTGGATATACACATACTGAAACTATTACCGATGGAATCCTTGCCAAACAAGGCAAGAAGTTCGCGACAGCAGTTTCGGAGTATTGTCGGCGAAGCGGCATATCAGGCTTATCTCGCCTCAAAGCCACCCAATATTGAAGAAGGCGATCTCTGTGAGAAAACTCCAGTACTATTGGCGGATATCGAATATTTGATGGACAGCATTTACCTTGGACATTCTATAAATTTCTTGATAAAAAAACTAATAATAGGATTGTCTCAAAAATCGTTTTTCTGATAATTTTAGGAATAACGTTAATTTTGTCAAGTGTTGTACTTTTGTTTGATGGAGCTATACAAGGACATTCCCTGTCTGTGCCGACTGCCATTTTTCTCGGCGGCATAGGTGGCCTGATTAGCCTCCAGGAACGCTATCTTAACCTAACCTATAATGACGGCGACCCCATCGGCATGGCATCACGCTTGGAACATAGCTGGAGCGTGGTATTTCTTCCAGCCATCAAGGGTTCTTTATTTGCCTTCCTACTATTCATGATGTTTATCGCAGATCTGGTAAGTGGCGACCTGTTTCCAAAATTCGGCACGGTCAGCAATGGCACTGGAGGGGTGATGTTGTTAGATATGATTGGTCATGCGGCGCCACTTTCGAGCGCGGATTATGCAAAACTCGTCATATGGTCATTTCTCGCCGGGTTCGCCGAACGCCTTGTTCCCGACACGCTTACAAAATTGGTTTCCCGAAAAGATGGCCGGGTACAATAGTTGCGAAGCAGAACAACGAGTAAAATTTGACGGGCGGGGTTCATCTCGGCAAGGACGATGGATCAATCGCGGAAGCAAAGCGAACGCGAGGAATCCATCATCGGTGCGGCTTCTATGCCTGCCGATTGTCGCCATCGGCGGCATCAACACCGGAAAACGGAAGCTTGCTTATTGAGTTCGGAGCGGATTTGTTGGCAGTAATCGGCGGGGTGTTTGGCACAGGCGACCCGGAACAGGCCGCTTTGGCATTCAAGCCCTTATTTCCACCTGATTAGCAAGTTGTTTCAGCAAAGCTCAAAACGGAATAGCTGAAGCATCTTACAAATCAGGTATTCGATGGTGAGGCCGAGTCGGCCTGAGTTCGGCAACTATTTGCCGCCAACCGTTTCGATGGTCGTTTTAGTGGCGATACGGGATGGAGGTGAGTTTGCCTTGGTTTCAATTACCCCTTCGCCAGACTGATATTGATTTTAAGCCCAATAAAGCGCCCCCCCATCCGGGTCAGTTCATCCGTTTTCGGGTCGAAGTACAGCCTGACATCGGTAAATCGGCGGTCTTGATAATCTGGGTCTATCCACGGAGAATCGACCTGGAATCGGTAAATGTAAACGATTTTCCCGTCTTCTTTGGATTTTTCCAGAGGCTCCCCCATCACTTCTTTGATTTGTCGCAAGCTTGGGGGAGGGACGGTGATTTTAGCCCTATCTTTTGGGTCAATCTTGTACTTTCGGCTAGCTTCATCCACTCTTCCCTTAGCCAAGGAGCGAATCGAGTCCTCGAAAAATTTCGCCGGTACCATGGTCATGAAAACGGGGGAAAAATCCCAACGGGTCAGATAGTCGTCATGGTCGAAATCTAAAGTAAAGAAAAAATCCACCCCTGGTTGTGGGTGGCCTTTTGCGTCGATTTTATGGAAGGCTTGAATCCAGCGGCTGCCGGTTCTTGTCTGCTCCTTGCTGGTCGGCTGCAATTTGGCCAGCGTGACAAAATCATCATTGAGCAACACAGGATTCTTGAACACCAAGGTAAAGTGGTCGCTGGCTTCAGTGGTGAAGTTTTCATCAAATTTCGCCAGTTGGTTCTTAAGTTCCAATAAGCGCAGCCATACACAAGCACTAAGGCTAGTTAGCAGTATTGTCAGTATTAGAAAGCGCGTCAGACGGTTCATCGGGTATTTCAGTCGTTAATTTTCGTAGGGGCGGGTTCCAAACCCGCCCTTCTTGCGTTGTATATCGTTGGGCGGTCCAACCCCGCCCTTCTTGCGTTGTATGTTGTTGGGCGGGTTCCAATCCCGCCCTTATTGCGTTGTATGTTGCCGGGCGGGTTTGGAACCCGCCCCTACGTGTAATCTTTTGGCGAAGAATCAAGGAGGTTAAAGTAAACCAAAATGCAGCAGTATTGACAAGATAGACAAGGCAAACAGGCCAGCTACAGCATCGTCGAGCATGATGCCCAGTCCGCCGTGGACGTTACGGTCCAACCAACTGACTGGCCAGGGTTTGAAGATGTCAAAAAGACGGAAAAGGACAAAACCCGCTATTACTACACTAGGTGATGCAGGTGTACCGGCCAGTGTGATGAACAGACCCGTGAACTCATCCCAAACGATTCCGCCATGGTCCTCAATGCCTAAGATTTGCCCACAACGGCCACATAACCATGCACCCGTTAGAAACATCAACAAAGTCAAGGCCAAGTAGGCCCAAAGCGAAAGGTGTGCGGCAATAAGGTAAAGTGGGATGGCGACCAGAGTCCCACAGGTGCCAGGTGCTTTTGGCGAGAGGCCGGAGCCAAAACCGAAGGCAAGGAAGCAAACCGGATTTTTTAGTATAAGCGCTGCGGGTATTTTTTTATGGTTGGATTGCATACAGCGGAATCATTTCGAAGTAGGAAAGTGCTGATAACCTAAAGCGGCCAAATCGAAAATGCCACCGTCCTTTTTCAATCGCAGTCCCATTTGTTGTTCAATAGTGCCAATGCGGACACAGGAGCAGTCAAAGTGAGCCATTAGTCCGGGGAGTTCGTCTTCACGCTCGCGGGAAACGGTAAAACAAAGCTCATAATCGTCGCCTGCCATCAAGGGCATCCACTCGTCGCCTTCCGATTCGATATATTGCCTAACCGCCGAGGGCAACGGCAAAGCAATCCAATCCAAAGTTGCCCCGACTCCGCTGGCGTTTAAAATATGGCTCAAGTCGGCGGCCAATCCGTCAGAAACATCAATACAGGCATTCGCGAAGCCGGCCAGGCTCATTCCAGCATTGACTCGCGGTTGAGGCCGTTCAAGTTTGGCTATAGCCTCGGGCGATTTTTTTGATGTTTTGCCAAGCAGAATTTCCAGCCCTAATCCGGCTAAACCCAAATCGCCGGTCAAATAGATTCCGTCTCCCCAGCGTGCCGCCGAACGCTTCAAGGATCCAACTTCATCCACAACCCCCATGGCTTGCACCGTTATTGACAACGGACCCCGGGTTGTATCCCCTCCCACTAGTTCCACACCGTAAAAATCGGCCAAGGACTTAAACCCATTGGCAAAGGCGGTGAGCCAGTTTTCGTCCGGCTGGGGAATTGTCAAGGCCAAGGCTACCCATGTCGGGGTGGCACCCATGGCGGCTAAATCGCTTAGATTAACCGCCAAGGACTTATGCCCCAAGTTTTCCGGATTGGTTCCAGGGAGAAAATGGATTCCTTCAACCAAGGTATCCATAGTCATTGCCAGACATTTGCCCGCCTGTGGCCTCAATAGGGCACAGTCGTCACCGATGCCTTCGACAACGTCGAACCGCAGAGGGGGGCGTTTGAAAAAACGCCGTATCAATTCAAATTCGCCAATGGCCATGGGGATAAACTGTTATCTTCGCTAAACTCTGTCAGTCACTATTTTTGCTGAAAGCGGCAATCTCGATCGCTCTATTTTTATGGGCGATACGGTCAAGAATGCCGTTAATGAACTTATGGCCTTGGGCAGAACCGAAAGTCTTAGCCAAGTTGATGCATTCGTTTAGGATGACTCTATAGGGGAGTTCTGCACGGTATAGCAGTTCATAGGCTCCAATTCGCAACACTGCCCGTTCCACCGGATCAATGCCACCGATGGGACGGTCAGTGAATTCTCCTATGGCGGCATCAATGGTATCCAGGTTTTTGGGAATCTCATGCAAAAGTTCGTTGAAATATGCCGGATCGCCATGGCCAAGCCCATGTTCCTCGACAAACTGCCTTTCGATTTCTGTAAGGTTGTAACCTGTCAATTGCCACTGGTATAGAGCCTGCATGGCACTGCGGCGTGCGAAAACCCTCATCTGCGAGCGGTTCATGCGGTTTCCAATCCGCGTAACAGGCTGACCATCTCGACTGCTGAAAGGGCTGCTTCTGCCCCTTTATTGCCGGCCTTGGTGCCGGCACGTTCTATGGCTTGTTCGATAGTATCGACTGTCAACACGCCTAGGCTGACCGGTATGCCATGCTTCAATGACACGCTACTGATTCCCTTGACACACTCTCCTGCCACATAGTCGAAATGGGGGGTGGACCCGCGAATCACCGCGCCAACGGCGATGATGGCATCATAGCGCTTGCTGGCCGCCGCCGCCTGCACAGCAAGAGGCAACTCATAGGCCCCCGGTGTCTTGGCAATATGAATATCATCTTTCGATGCTCCATGGCGCACCAGCGCGTCGATGGCCCCAGCTTCCAATTGCTCGACGATGAAGCTGTTGAAACGTGATGCGACGATGCAAAAACGCATGCCGGCAGCGCCGAATTGGCCTTCATAAGTTTTAATCTTTGTCATTATAGTCTCGCCTGTTGCAGAAGCTGGATTATATCAAACACCCCCGCTACAAGCCTACATCACTTACCCGCCACTTTGAAATTCACATACAAATTCATCAAATAATTCCACATTCCCACCATGCCGGCAATGATGATGCGGGATGGAAAATAATTCATGTGCAACACCTCAACAAAAAACACCATGAGTCCCGTCACGGCACCCAGACCCACCAGGGCAATTAGAATGAATATGCCATAGCCTGCATGAGCGGATCGTAAGGTTCCATGAAATACAAAACGCCGACTTAGCACATAATTGATTGAAACCGCAATGCCAAATGCTGTGGCAGTCGCATAGACATAATATATTTTCAGAAAGTCAATGAAGAAATATAAAAGAAAAAGGTCAAACAGAAATGTCGAAACACCGACACTGGAGTATTTCAAAAATCGTATCATGCCTTTATTCATCTTATCTTCCTGCACTCTAAATAAAACCGCTTTTCATCCGCCTCGCCCATGGAAAAAGTCTTGCGCGGCAATGCGCCGTCTTGGGCGATGCTCTTGAACAAATGGAATTTGGAAAGGGCGGATAGGAGAAAACCGATTGAACCCTGCTTGGCAGACAATTCCTCCACGGCATCTTCACCGTGAATATAATCCAGTTCCGCTGTTGGATGGTGTTTGATGAAATCATCCAAGAAAGCCTGCAAGGAAGCAACCTCCAAGGTCAGTTGTGGATTTTGGATCAAAGCCACGCCAAAACTGCCTTGGAACATGAATGGAATCGCATGAGTCCGCTCTTGGATTGCCGCAAGGGCAATTTCTTTTGCTTCCTCTATTGATGTGCAGGTCTTTAATAAAAGCTCCATCCCATTTTTAAGGAAATAATGCTCCATGCTTTCCAAGACCTTGTCAGCGGAGCATTTAAACATTACCCGATGAATCGCTTCAAACTCCAAGCCTTCGTCATGGAGGTTGACCAACTCCACTAAGGCATAGCGGGAAGGATGCCCCATGATCGCCTGTTGGTCTTCCGCCGCGGCTTTATTATTTTCCCATATGGCTTTCGCGGTGGCAAAAGAATGGTTGCCGTCTCCCATCGCATACAGCAGGATGTCCCGATCAGCGGCGGGATTGTTGATTTCCGGTCCTGCCAAATGGGCGATGGCTTCGGCGATGGCGGCGATATGGCTGGGTTTGTCGATCAGATAACCCTGGACATGCCCACCATTCAACATTAATTCAAAGTCATAGACTTTTTCCAAGGGCAACTCAAATAGCGGCTCAATGACCGTTTTATCCGGGTCGTCGATCAACACCATGATATGCGGCAGTTCGATTTCCGCATTCTCACGCACTTTGATTCTAGGCGGCAAACGCTCCACGATGGTGCCTTCGGTGGCCCGAATCAGTGTTTTGGAACCTACACTAAAGTCATAATGCTCCAAATCCAGTGCGACGATCAGACCCTTGCGGGAAGCCGCATGGCTGGTTTGACGGTCCAGCAACACAAATCCCGGCTTTTGTTCCACAAGGGTTCCGTCGGCTAGATATTGCCGCATCGCCTGATTGATATTGTTAATGCGTTCCTCCTTATCCTCGTCTTCGAGATAAATTTCCGGGAACGTCAGCCGCAGGGTCGATGGCGCATCGCCGACGATTTCCTCGGCTTGCTTCCAATAATCTGCCTGCGAGGTATATTGGTCGCAGGCGATGACCGCCCAACGGGTCAGGTCAACGTCTTGGTTGGGCAACAGGATGGTGGGGACTTGTAGGGCTATGTTTTCTAGGTTCATATCGGATTCTGTGGTTTATGATGATCTATGATGGAAAAATTTTGAATCTTTGGAAATTCGCATGGTAAACGGCTCTTGCGAAGTTGCTATACACTGTAAAAACGATGGTATGTGTGCGGCCTGATGCTGGCCACCATGCGAATTTCCAAAGAGTCAAAATTTTTGCTTGCAAGCGCATATTCTTCTTTTGCCCGGTCAATGCAACGCTGTATGCTTTGTACTTTATTGATAATAATATCATTCATACAGCGTATGCCTTGCCGCTTTGCCAAAACTCATCCAAAATTGCCCTGCGCTCCTCGTTGAGCTTCTGATAATAAGATAATGCCAACATTTCAAACTCATCCGCCGCATAGTCATCAATGCAACATATCCGCCGTTCGGAGCATACGACTTCCTTTTGCAAAACGGTGGAAACTAGGCGCAAGTTGATCAAGTCCACTGGCCTGTTTAGCAAGGATTCCAGACTAAACCGCAATGGACTCATCAACAAAGTACCTATCTTTTTGGCTTCCACAGGGGGCAACAGTAACGCAATGTCCACGTCGCTATCCGGCCACTGGTTCTCCGTACCCCATGATCCAAATAAATAAATTGCTTGAGTCTCTGGGAAATTAGCCAGTACTTCTTTGATGATGGCATTCATTAGTAAACGTTGAATAATTGAAGGATTCTTCTATTCATGTTTGTTTTTTTTCCACGAAAAACACGAAAGACACGAACAATACATGATTTGTTCGTGCTTTTCGTGTATTTCGTGGACAAACTTATTTTTCTAAATTCATCCATCCAGCATGCTCTCATAAGGAATCCGTAATCCATCATGCAAGCGTTTGACCATTTTTAGGCTCAAAGGACGCTTTCGGTTCAAAACTTCGTTGACATGCCCACTGCTGCCGATGTAAGCCTCCAAGTCGTGGGGGGTCAACCCCTGTTGCTCCATTCTGAATTTGATGGCTTCTATGGGGTCAGGAGGTGCAATCGCATAATGCGCATTTTCATAAGCTTCGATCAAAGTCACCAAAATCTCTCTTTCATCAGATTCCGGGGTATCTGCAGGAGCTTGGAATACGCCTTCTAGTTGGCGAAAAGCTGATGCCAAATCCTGGTCGTTGCGGATAGGTTTAATATTCATTGACATTCTCCACATCAATCTTGTTATATTGGGCATGAGTACCGATGAATTTGATCCAAGCTATTCCAGCTTGGTACTGCATTTCAACCACTAAGCGGTATTTATTTCCACCGATATTGAAGACCACACGATTATTGCCGCAGATGCTTGCGCTACCATATTGCGCTTTCACCGCTTGCGGCGATTTCCAATCGGCTTTAAGCGTTTCCTCGTGCCAACTTTCTAACGGGGCTTGTGCATCGCTGTATTCAGCTTGCCCCCAGAACTTCTTCAATGTACTTTTCGCAATAACGCGCATGAACGAATTACAATTCTCTATAGGATGTCAGCAAGAGTGAAAAAGCGTTGTGGCGTATCCGCCGGGAAACCCACAAAGATATCCGGAATCTAGAGTCCATGGACGGCATAGGTTGTTGGCTTCCCTGCAATCTGGATTCCGGCGGTCCATGCCGGAATGACGGCGTTCTAGTTTAGCTGAAGCAACTTGATAATCAGGTTAATTTATGGTGTAAATGTAATTAAATTTCTAAAGAGCGTTTAATGGCTCTGACTAATGTTACTAGTAACCTCTCTTGTTCGGATACAAGCATCTCAATAAACGTTCTCGATATAGGGTTGACAGCTTGAAATTGTCCTAAATCAGATTCTTCGTATAGGCAAGGGCTTATAATTACAGGAAATATCTTAACGCCTTCCTCTTTCGCTGCAACTAAAAGAGGTGGCAATTCATGTAGTGCAATAAAATCCGAAGCAAGGAAGTCTGGACTTACAAGAATAATAGCTACTTTAGCGGAATTTAGGGCTTTCTGTATTTCATCCCGCCAAATCATACCCGGCGTAATCATTGAATCATCCCAAGCTTCAATCAATCCTTTTTGCTCAAAAGGTCTGATCTGTATTTTAAGGCGTTGTAAAACAGCTTTATCTTTATGGCTATAGCTGATGAATATTTTTGTTCTGGTGTTATTTTTCATCAAGGGTGGACTCTTGAAGTGAGTTTCAAACCGTTGTTCTGGGTTTTCAGATCGTGCAATATATCCAAGAACAGATAGCATATTTTTGAATGCTTGGATATGTTCAAATTCTAATTTTTTATCTATTATATTTAAGCATTCAAGGGAAATATAACCTGACTGGACGGCTTCGATTATATCGTGTTTGGCTACCTTTCTATGAAATAAACACCCTCTCTCTATCATGTATCATACCATAACCTACAATAAATCTAATAGAGAAGCTTATCAATTCAAATATATAATATATTTCAATAGGTATTGATTGTAAAATATATTGCATTCCAAAAGAGGTACAAATTGCCTTTCCTGTTAATCCATCGTTTTCATTTGTTTGCATAGACCCGAATAAGTTTCCATATTTCTTTCCATCTAGCCTATGTTCAACTAATCCAATAGCCAGATGATGAAATCCACTCAAATCCTTAAAACACATATCCATTAATGTATAAATTTCCTCTGTAGTAAAATATTCATCATTTTGTGGGCTATACTCAATAAACCTAGAATTCCTCAATAAAATAAAAGTAAAAGTTTGTTGGTTTGAGTTGAGATATGTTACTACCCTCTCAATTTGCGGTGTTTGTTGAAATCCTATACAGATCACATCTACTGGAATTTTACTCACTTTTTATTTCCCTTGATTCTTTTAACATTGCGCCGTTGAGTGAGTAAAAAAACGTTGTCTAACTGCCACGTAAGTGTTCACTCCCCCTTGGGAGCGCGGGCGTCACGCCCGCTGAAATGGCGGTCAAGATGGCCGCGCTCCCAGCAAAAGGCAGGGGGGAGTGAACGCTTACACTGCCACCAGCCAAGCAACACGGTGATAAGGGAAAAAAAAGTCTCACGCAACGTATATAGCAAAAAATTGCGTTTACATGAAACCTTATACTTCACCATTCTTGTTTGGTGTGAGTTATTACAGCGTTTTCATTTTCTAAACTAAAAAAATTATTGACAACCAATGTATTGATTTAACGATTTAGCCTGAATTAGCATAAAATTTCAAGTAATTATTTGATGTTGAAAACGCTGTATTTTACTCCACTCTCCTCGGATCAAACGCATCCCTCACCGCATCGGCGAACAGGTTGGCGGACAGCACCAGCGCAAACATGAACACAAAGGCGGCAGACAGCGACCACCAGACGACGGGTTCGCGGGCCATTTCCAAACGGGCGCTATTGATCATATTGCCCCAGCTTTCGGTGGTTGGGTCCACACCGATATTGACATAAGACAATACCGCTTCGGCCAACACCAGCGAACTGAAATCCAAAGCCACGGAAATCAACACTAGATGGAACACATTGGGCAGAATGTGGTGAAACAGGATATTGCCCTGATGGACTCCCAAGGCACGGGCGGCTTGTACATACTCCATCTCGCGCAGCTTCAAGGTTTCGGCTCGCAATAACCGGCACAATCCAGTCCAACTGGTCAGCCCCAAAATCATGCATAAAAATAGCAAACGGAAATCGGCGCGCAGGGCGAGGCTGGCGAATTCATCTTCATGTCGAGCCATGTAAGCCTGCATCAACAACATCGAAGCGGCAATCAGCAAGACACCGGGGATGGAATTCAAGGTAGTATAGAGGTATTGAATAATATCATCCACCCAGCCGCGAAAATACCCGGCCATTATCCCCAACACCAAGGCCAGTGGCAGCGTGATAAAGGTTGTCAATGTGCCTATCAGTAAGCCGGTGCGGATGCTTTTCAGGCTTTGGAAAAACACATCCTCGCCCACTTTGTCGGTGCCGAACACATGGTATTTTAGGCTCAACTCGCCTAGGCCGAAGCTTACTAGCAGTATCAACAACAGAGTAATAAACATTGCCCGCCATGGAATTTCGGTTCTGCCTTGGGTAATCTCCACGCCACATTGTTGGATAGACATTCCGGCTAATCGTGCCCTGTACGAGATCAGTAAGACCACCAAACCCAGCCAAGCTAAAAAGCCGTGCAACAGCCCCTTCAATCCAGTTTGCAGAATGTCCCTGGTTTTTCCGTTCTCTGGGTCGGTCAAATGGATACCGCCGTATTGCAAACGCGGGTAAGCCCAGCGTGAAACCCCGTTGGTGTCGCGAATAGCCTCGCGGGCATAGCCAATAGTTGCAAACGGTGCGGAATAGGTCTTTTCCACTCGTTGCCGCAGAGGGCTGGCCCACCAGTCCAGCAAGCTCATTGCCTCAGTCTTGAATTTGCCTGCCCCGCTTTGGCCCTCGCTAGGATGAAAGTGGACGGAATCAAGGACGGCAAACCCAAAGTAGAATATCAGCACCGTCAGCGAAACCATCGCGCTTTTGCTTCGCGCCACTTTGCGCCACGGCCGTCGCAAATGTTCTTTGCGCCGGGTACGGATAATGGTTGCCGCCAACATCAACAGCAACATAAAAAACAGAGTATCGGTCCAAAAAAAAATCATGACTTAATTCAAACGCACACGGGGATCGACCAGCGTGTAAGAGATATCGGTTAGCAACAGGCCCAAAATATAGAGTGCCGAACCTAAGAATACCATCGCCCTGACGATGGCGAAATCCTGTTTGTTGATGGCATCTATCGTATAACTACCCAGCCCCGGAATGCTGAAAAACGATTCGGTGATCAAGCTACCGATAAACAGCATCGGCAGGACAACCACCACGCCGGTTAGAATGGGAATCATGGCATTTTTCAGCACATGGGTAAATAACACAGTGGTTTCACTCAGTCCTTTGGCCCTTGCCGTGCGTACATAATCCTTTTCGACCTCTTCCAAAAACAAGGTCCGATACCAGCGAACCCCGGAGCCTATTCCGGCAATCACACTGATAATGACCGGCAAAGCCAGGAATTTTAGCGCATTCAAGCCTAGGTCATAGCCGGAAATGGGTGTCAGTTGCAGCAGCTTACCCATCAGGAACTGCCCGCCGATAATGTAAAACATCGATGATATGGACATCAGCGCCACACATAGGGCCACCCCCCAAAATTCCAAGTAAGTCATGCGGAAGAATACCAGCATCAAGGCTAGGCTTACATGCACCAGCAACCCGACGAGTAGCGTTGGTGCTGCAATCGCCAACGAAGGCCACATGCGCTGGCTGATATCCGCACCGATGTCCTCGCCATTGTCGGCCCGACCAAAGCGGAACAAGAACAGCCCGACGGACTTTTGGTAAAAAATGGTCTCGGTGAACTGGTTTATCCCTTCGGCCTTGTCGTTTTTGAACATCGGCAGGTCATAGCCCCGCTCATGTTTCCATTTGGCGATGGCCTCGGTGGTGACGCGCTTTTGACCCAAGTGCATACGCGCCATGTCGTCGGGGCTGTTGACGACGAAGAACAACACGAAGGTGATAATATTCACGCCGACCAGCAAAGGCACGGCGTAGAGGATGCGGCGGATGAGGTATTGGATCATGGAAAAAAAATTACTTTTGTTTAAATTTAATTAGTCTGGTTTTACGCCTTATATTCCTTTTCTGGAATAAGTACTAATTCAAAGCAGTCAGTCAGCAGATTGATGGCGTTTAATTTTGACAGGAAAATTATCGGGCTGGCGTTGGAAGCTAGCTTCATTGGTGACTCATAATGTTTGCCACGTTATCTATATCCTCAACTACGGTTGCATCGGCAATGCAAAAACCGGAATCAAAATGTTCTTCTAAGCGCGATAAAAATGCTTCGAAACTGAGATCAGCTAATGCGGCTGCTGCTGAGAAACTTATTTTGTGGGCATGATATAAGCTTGCGGCAAGAAAGAAATTAGCTGCCTCATGACCTAAAGGTTCCAATACTTCTTCAAATTTGCGATTTAATTGCAGGTACATTTTCTTATCACCTATCACTTTACGACAAGACTAGGGATGCGCTTCCCCCCCTTTTGCAAAGGGGGGTAAAATACTGATAGGTGGTGAGGGTACATTTTATCCTCTGTTTGAAAAGCAAATCGTAGGTTACTGCCAAATCCTGCCTAGTTTCTGCTGTAATTGTTAGCTTAACGATCATTATGTGAAAGTTGTTTACAAAAAAATTTTACCGATGGTAATGAATTTACGAATATTCCGAGGCTTTGCTGTAGAAGTTTCGCGTTTTCGAGTTGCTTTGCATTTTGATAGGGTTTACTTAGCCTTTTATATGACAAGTATTCTTTTTTGCAATCAATTTTAAGCCGCTCCGTTTCAAGTTCTAATTGATGAAAGCAATTTTTGGTTTTCCTTAAATGCGCCTTTTCCTTTAAAAATAAGGGCAACAGCCAGCATTCTAAGGAATGCACGGCAATGGCAAATTTGAATTGATTTTGGTGTTGCTCATAGCTGGCTTTGTTTATTTTTGAAATTATCTTTTGGCGAACTTCATCAACCAATTCCTCAACAGGGCGGTCTTTGCCGCCATGAGTGAGGGGAACGCCAAAATTCACTTCGTAACCGCAGTCACTATCTATCTGAATAATGACGTAATCGTTAAAAATTAGCAATTCGTCAAAGTTCTCGTGCTGGCAATATTCAAACACTTGCTCCCAACCGCCGAATGAGTCCGATTTGATACGGCTGGTGTCGGTCGCATCGCGCAGTGGTTGCAATGGATTGACTTCCACATCATCCCCGTACAGCCCCGTCAGGATGTTTTCCAACACGGCTTGATCGGTTATGCCCTCGGTAATCAACGCAAAGCTTGCCATATCAAAATCCCTTGGGTAATCCGCCTAACACGCCTCGTAAAAACAACTCGGACAGCCGGGTAGGCCGCTCGTCTGCTTTTGTAGGCGGTTTGATCACTCGCTTCAACCGTGTCGCGCCGTTTTTGTTTCTGGATACGACGAACAATCGTTGTTCGTCATCGTCAAGGTTCAAGCCATCCAGTATCGCCGGATTATGGGTAGTGAAAATCACTTGCTTGTCATGTTTGACCGCAAGCGCGATTAATTCACTCATCAGTTTCTCGCAAAGCTTGGGATTTAGAGATGCATCAATATTGTCGATGGCAAAAAATTTCGGGGTCAGGTCGGTGGAAAATAGCGCGAAATAAAATAGCAGGAACAAAAAGCCTTCATTGGTGCTGAGTTGGTCGAAATAGCGACGGGTTTCGTCCAAATAGCGATCTTTAATTTCTATCCTGCTGCCCGAAAATGGAGCAGGTTCAGTTATGTTAATGTCTTTAAACCAACCTAAGATTTGCAGGGATTTTCTGATTGCATTGAGGCTGTCCGAATATTCAGGACTGGATAGAACGGATAGCAGTTTTAACAGCCCTTCACCATTAATGCCTAAGGGTTCGATTTGACCTTCGCGTTGGAAGGTACGGAGTGCAGAAATTTCTGGGGAATATATTAAAAATTTCTGTATATCAGTACTCAAAGGATGTTTAACAAATATTTTGGCCAGCATCCACATCGTTTGAGGGTCAGTTGATAGGTAGTCACTATAATTATCTGATGAAATATCAAGTGTCAAATATGTAGTATTTTTATCTGCACTTTTTTTTGTACAGAAGTTCTCGATTTCGTTTTTGCATAAATTTAGCTGTGAATTTTCAAATGCAGATTTTTTTTTAGTTATTAACATATCTATATTGTGTATTAAAGTTTCTATATTTGCTGTAATTTTTGATTGAGCTGACCATTTCGAATAAGCCGTATTATCATTCGTTAAATTGACTGACAATATATATTGCTTGGTTATAATTTCAATTTTTATTGTTGCTAAGGCATCAAATTCTGGAAACGCAGGCCGCATGTATTCGGGGCTAGTGACTCGAATTCCACGCGATGTCAAAAACTCATTATCCAGCTTGTTCGCCGCCGCCGCGCCTGCTAAAGCAATCGCTTCAAGAATATTGCTTTTACCCGCGCCATTTTCGCCAATCAAGACATTGATGCGCCCTAGTTGAAAGTCTAGCGTATCAATGGACTTGTAGTTTGATATTTGGATTTTTTTAATCATAACACAGCGTTTTCATCTTTAACAAAAACTAATAAATGATATTCAGTTACCCCTTTCATTTAAGTGTATACTTTGCGCTCTTTACTCGCTATCAAGTAGTTGTTAGATGTTGAAAACGCTGTTGTTCTTCAAAATATATCCTCACGTCTTCATTCTCCACCCGTGCATAAATTTCCTCGACAGGCAAAGTCAAGCGGATGGATTCAAACAACACCTCATCGCCCATAAAATAATGATTGGAAATCCATCTCTCCGAACGTCGGCAAACCTCTACATCGACAAAGTCCTGTTCAATCAGCACATATTCTTGTAATGTGGTTATAGATTGGTAAGCCATGCGCTTGACCTTTTCATCCATGCGTCTTGTTGATTTTGACAAGACTTCGACAATTATCGTCGGCGATTCGGTGTAATACTCCGATTGGGTTTGATCTTTGCAAACTACCATCACATCGGGGTAAAAGAATTTTGAGCCTGTTTTTATTTTGATGTCAGAGGCAAAGGGTTCGCAGGGTGATTTTTTTAAGTGATTGCCATAGGCAAGGTAGACATTCCCGGCTATTCTTTCATGGTTCTTGCTTGCACCCGACATCGCATAAATATAGCCATCCACATATTCATGCTTTATTTCGCTGTCGAGTTCACCCTTTAGGTATTCTTCTTCTGTGATTACATGATCGTGTTGCTTAATATTTGCGGACATGGTCTTACTCCACTAGGTTTATTGGGTTTTTCTAATCAAAATGCCCCCACTCACCAATCAAGTCTTCAACAAGAGACTTAAATTTATTCATTAAACTGAAATCAAGTTTAGTAAGGAAGCCATGTGCCAGTTTATTTCTAGTTTTCATAACAATATTAGTAAGATCATATTGGGATAAAGTCAACTCTCCTAGCGAGTACATATGATTAATCAATCGCGAAACTGGAAAACGTTCGACGGGAATTGCTGCGTCGATGGCATGTTTTCTCAGTGCAGCCTCAAAAATGCTCCATAGGTATAATAAGGCAGGTTCCATTTTTCTATTCTTGAGCAATCCATCCGCCTGATACGCATGATCTTTCAACTGTGTCCATTGAGGCAGGTCTTCGGAAATTCCTGGCAGGTTTTGGCTTTCCACATCATCCAAGGTGACTAATAAGAAACGCCAACCTGGATGTCGGCTAACTTCTTCGGCTATTGTACGAAACCTTTCTACTGGTAGCCGTGCCAGTTTGCCCTTGACTTCGACAATTAACCCTGATTTTTCTTTTGTAGCGACTAAGTCAGGTCGAAAACCATTTAAATTAAATGGTATATCGAGTTCAGATGGTTCCCGTTTGACGGTATAACCTTCACGGGCGTACAGTTCGGCAAGTTCATTTATTTTTGCTTCATGGGAACGCTGAGTATCTTCTATCATAAGTAGCTCTCTAAAGATTTGGATCGACTGACTCTAACGTAGACACATTCTTTGCCAATCAATGCGCCATCCACCAATAAGCTAGGTAAGCTGGTTAAATCAAGCGGGTCACTGAGAAAGCGTCTGTGACTGTCCACGTCGGCAATTAAGCTGTCATCCTCATAAACTAAACCTATCAAGGCATCTTGAATAGGCTTGATTATGTTATCAGTATCCGGCGGTGAATCGTCACAGAGATACACAAGGGTTAAACAAAGATCAGTGTTTCTGATAGGAGAAGAGTCCATCCAATTTTGCGAGGCCATTTCACGAACAAAGTTTTTCCAATCCTGTTTGCTCTTTGGTTTCGCTTGCAGAGAAAGTGGTCGGCTAGGAATCAGGAATTCTAATATTCCACTATTCACAACGCCGTCCCCCGTTGCCTCTTCCGGTAACTCATCCATGCCGGCAACACCGCGATAATCAACAACACCAAACCTAATAACAAGGGCCAATAAACCGGCTTGTTCCATTCCGACCGAAGTTTCGCCCTGAGCGGTGCATCAATGCGTTGGTATTTTATGCGGTTTCTTGCCAACAGGTTGGATGCAAGGTTTTTATACCAGACGTGATACAAGGCGAATTTCATTGGGTAATAACCAAACAGCCAGGGCGAATCACGGCGCACGATATTCTGCATTTGTTGGATGATTGCCAGTCGTTGCGGCCCGTCGTCCATATTCCTCATTTGCTCAAATAAGCGGTCAAACTCGGCATTCTTATAGTTGCTTGCATTCTCGCCGCCCCCACCGACTTTCGCATTCGGCCCATGCAATAGGAAGAAGAAATTTTCCGGGTCGGGGTAATCGGCATTCCAGCCCCAAGAAAACAATTGTACGTTGCCAGCCGCCATTTTTTGTTGGAATTGGTTATAATCGGTGGTGCGCAACACCAATTGGATGCCCAATTTGGCGAATTGCTTGCGATACCAGTTCAAAGTGGATTTACTGTCCGCCCCGGCTGCTGTCACGTCATAATATAATACCAAGGGTTTGCCGGTCTTTGCGTCCACGCCATCGGGGTAACCCGCTTCGGCCAACAGTTTTTTCGCTTCGTCCAAGGGTTTGCGTCGTGGGATGCCGTCCTTCCAGTCGAATACATAGGAGTTGATGCCTGCTTCGCCCTCCTGGTAGCCGAAAATTCCCGGCGGTAATGCACCTTGCGCGACAATACCGCGTCCATTGGCGAAAATGCCTATGAATTCGTCGTAATCCACTGCGATGGCAATGGCCCTGCGTAATTTGCTTTGCGCCTCTCCGTAACCGCCCACGACGGGATCAAGCATGTTAAACCCTAAATAAAAGATTGAGGCTTCCACTTCCGTTTCCAGCCTGATCTGTCTCGACTTCATTTCCGCGGTCAATTCCGGCCCACCCTGACCGGCAAAGCTGATCGCCTGGTCGAAATTGTCAGATGCCAAGCCGGAGGCATCGAAATAGCCTTGCAGAAATTTGTTCCAGTAGGGGATGGTTTCCTTTTCCAAAATGCTTACCACTTGGTCGATGAAGGGTAGTTTTTTGCCGGCATCTTTAAGCAAACCTTGCTTAACATCTTCGGGCGAACCTTCAGTGGGATAATAGTCCTCGTGGTAATTAGGATTTTTAGTCAACACGATACGGCGGTTGGGATTGTTTTCCGCCATCAGATAAGCCCCGGTGCCGACTGGATACCAGTCTAGGGAAATATTTTTTGCGATCAGCCCTTTTTGCTTGTAGAACTGGTCGGCTTCCCAAGGGACGGGTGCGAAAAAAGTCATCGCCAGCCAAAAGCGAAACTGCGGATATTTGCCGTTCAGCCGGATTTTAAAATGATGCGGGTCGATTACCGTCACTCCTTCTAGCGTGTACCCGCGAATATCGAAGAATGACGATTTGTCCTTGCTTGCACTAAAGTCTTTCTCCACCTGATCGGACAGTGCCTTCAATCCGGTGATATGTTCCTGCATCAGGTCGGCGATGGGCGAATGCAATTGTGGATGAACCAAACGTTTAATGCCATAAAGATAATCTTCGGCTATTAGTTCGCGGGTGCCTGTTTCGGTAAAATCAGCAATTGATTTGATGCCTTGCAATTCTTCCGCTGTCAAGTCATGGTAGCGGAAACGCCCGTCCGGGGACTTGGCAAAAGCCGGATGGGGCTGGAAGCGGATGTCGGGTCTCAAGCGGATGTCGTACTCGCTAAAGGCTATCGCTTCGTCAGCGACACCTTCCGGCAAGGGTTTCAAATCACGACCTAGATAAACGATTTTGGGCATTTCCGCCGCCGTTAGAGGTACGAGCGTGAAAGGCTTTTTCAGGTAATGGTATTGCAGCAAAGGTTCGTAAATTTGGGCGACGTAACGCGCCTCGTCCTCGCTATACGAACGCGCCGGGTCTAGATGCTTGGGGCGTTCTGCGAAAGCCGTGTAGAGGGTGTTCTTCCCTGCTTGGCCTTTGGGATAGGGATCGTTCAAAGGCTGGTCGCCACAGCCAGCCAACAAAGGCAAAAGCAAAACCAAGCAAAGGAGCAGGGTAAGGGAACCGCCTAAATAATATAGACGAGATAGGAAGTCGATTCTATGCATGGAGTTGGACACTGTTTTATTTGTCCATTATACGTTAGGCGTATTCCAGAAAGGAACCTTTCAGTCCCCCTCTTTGCAAAAGGGGGTAGTGATTCAGACGTGGAGATGAGGTAGTGTGTTAAAAAGATAGGTCGGCTCGTTTTAACGGTTCACAGTCGGGTTCGATACGCGCCCATACTGACATGCCGCGCAGACGGCAAGCCAATCTCCGTATCGAATGCGAACTGCAACCGCTATAAGCGCGGCTCGGCTGGACATCGTTATCGCCTTATCGTTTACAGCCCACAATGTTTTGCTCTAAACGTTGCGTCGTTGCGCCGTTGCGTGAGACCTTCTTTTTGCATCCTCACCGTGCCGCTGTGGAGTCTGGCAAAGATTTTTTCTCACGCAACGGCGCAACGACGCAACGTAAAAGCGGTAGTGATGAGGATAACGTTTCAAATGGATTAAGCAAGGCAGCCTTGCACTCCCTGCCATTAAGTTAAGCCGTCATACCGGCAGGGATTGCCGGTATCCAGAACACAGGGAGGTGAATCTAGCTTGCCCTCCGTGGCTTCTGGGTTCCGGCATTCCCTGCCGGAACGACGTAGATTTTCTTAACTTAATGGTAGAGAGCCTTGCACTCCCAGCATAATTTAAAATACCCTCCGGCGGGTAAAGCTTTATTCCTCTTCCTCTTTTAGCTTGAACCCCCCCGTCAACTGCTGCTGGACTAGGTGTGGAACGGCGGCGTAGTGGCTCAACTCAATGGAATAGTGCCCACGCCCACTGGTGAGGGAATTCAGCCGCGATTGGTAATCGGCCAATTCGCCCAAGGGGACTTTGCCGGTGATGAGCAGCCTGCCATGTCCACGGGAGTCCGTACCAGTGATCTGGCCTCGCTTGGCTGAAAGGTCGCCAGTGATGTCGCCCATGGCGGTTTCCGGCGCAATGATTTCAATATCGACGATGGGTTCTAACACAATCGGCTTGGCGGCGCGGATGGCATCAATGACAGCCTTTTTTCCGGCCATGACGAAGGCGATTTCCTTGCTGTCCACCGGATGGGTCTTGCCGTCGTAAACAATGACTTTCAAGTCGCTGACTGGAAAACCGGCAACCACACCATCTTCCAATGCTTGCCGCACACCTTTCTCAACCGCTGGCAAGAAACTGCCGGGAATGGTGCCGCCTTTGACGGCATCCTCAAACACGAAGCCCTCGCCGCGTTCCAGTGGTTCGATGCGCAAATAAACCTCGCCGAACTGTCCTGCGCCGCCAGTCTGTTTCTTGTGGCGGTGGTGGCCTTCGGCGTTCTGAGTGATGGTTTCTCGGTAGGGGATCAGCGGGGTGTTGGTGCTGACTTCCAACTTATATTGGCTGGCCATTTTTTCCAACTTGGTCTTCAGATGGGTGTCGCCCAAGCCACGAATGACGGTCTCGTTGGTTGACGGACGGCGCTCGACTACAAAGGTCGGGTCTTCCAGTGACAACTTGTCGAGGATGTCGAACAGCCGCTGTTCGTCACCCTTGCGCTTAGTTTCCACCGCCAAGCCAGACATTGGGTTAGGGAAATTCAACGGTTTAAGGTGAATGTGGTCTTCGTCGTGTGAGTCGTGTAAAACACAGTCAAATTCGATTTCATCCACTTTGGCAATCGCGCCAATGTCACCCGGGACCAAGGCATCCACTTCTTCGAATTCCTTGCCTAGCAGGCAGTAAAGATGGGCGACTTTGAACGGGCGTTTCCCGTCGCCGACGAAAAGCTGGGCATCCTTTCTAACCGTACCCTGATGTACCCTAAAGACCCCGACTTTGCCCATGTAAGGATCGGATATGACCTTGAAGACATGGGCAAGCACATGTTTGTCGGGGTCGGCTTCGGCATGGAAGGCTTCCGTGGGTCCATCAAGCTCCCCTCTGTAGAACGGCGGCGCATTGCTTTCTGTCGGGTTGGGGGCAAGATTGGCGATGGCATGCAATAATTCCTGTATCCCTGCGCCAGTTTTGGCAGAAGTGAAAAGGACAGGGGCCAATCCAGCGCGTAAGGCACTTTCAAATGGGGTATGTATCTCGTCAAGCTTGGGTTCTTCACCCTCTTCGAGGTATTTTTCCAACAAAACCAAGTCTTCTTCGACAATCCGCTCAATCAGTTCGCTGTGCGCCTTGGAAACGGATCCGAAATCGGAGTCTCCGCTATCATGCTCCAACACTTCCACCACGTCCTTTGCGCCATGGGCGGGGAGGTCGAGCACGATGCCACGGAAGCGTCCGCGTATTTCATCCAAAAGACTTTGCAAATCGACATTTTCGGCATCAATCTTGTTGACCACGATCATGGTGCAAAGTTGGCGCTCTTTGGCCCAGCGCATCATGCGCTCGGTCATCAATTCGATGCCGGTTTGTGCGTTGATGACAACCAGAACGGTATCGACAGCCGCCAAGGCAGCGATGGCTTGGCCTGCAAAATCGGGGTAGCCGGGAGTGTCCAGCAGATGGACCCTGGCATTTTCATAGTCGAAATGGGTGATCGCGCTATACAAGGAATGACCGTCAGATTTTTCTTGGGGATCGAAGTCGCTGACGGTACTGCCCCTCTCGACTGAGCCTTTGTTTTTGATGGCCCCGGCTGCGTATAGCAGTGTTTCCGCCAAGGTGGTTTTTCCTGCTGCACCGTGACCAACCAAAGCGATAGTACGTATAGATTGTGTGTTATAAATGGGCATGAGCCTTTCTCTAAACTCTGTTGGTAAATCGCTTATTTTACGCTTGAAGCACTCTGTCCGCGACCCTTGATAGGCATAGATTTAATTTTAGAGTCAATTGATGGGTTCTTGGCTTCACTCAAGCCTGCCATCCGCGTACCGGCGATGATGTCATGCAAGCAACGCTTTTCACGGTCTATCAAGGCCCAAAGGAAACCTATCCCGAACAACACTAAGGATAGCAGTGCAATCCACTTGTCCGCACCGGGCAAGACAATTGTACCCAACTTGAATAGGACCAAGCATAGCAAGCCGGGAAGAAATCGCAGTGCGGCTTGACTCCAAGTTATCGCGCTGCCGTTTGCAGAGGTAAGACGGATATTCCATGCCCTCATGCCCAAAGTTTGGCCTCCACGGGTCCAGAACCAGCCAAAGAAAACAAATACCACGGCTAATAGATAGGCGCTGTAGCCGAAGTCGCCTTGGAAAGCCTGTCCACCGCGAAATGGCAGCAGGATCGCCGTAGCGAAGAATAAAATGCCTATTAATAACAACCCATCGTAAAACAAAGCCCCTAGGCGACGGATAAAACTCGGGGGGGAAAATGGCAAAACATCAATGTGCATGGTTACAGCGTTTTTTATATCATAGTTACTTGGTAGTGATCCAAAACTAGACCCAATTAGGAAAATGTCACAGCAATTCCGCTTAAGAGCAACGAATTGTTGATTCAGAGGCTTCGCCGCCTATTGAACACCTCACCCCAAGCTTATTGCATCCCAACCTTCCCCCGTGGGGGGGGAAGGAGTGTGCCTGCAACATTGCCCCCCAAGGATTATTTAGCGGACTGTGTTTCGTAGAGTTTTATGCCAAAGAACATTGACAGATAAACTAGCCCTGACACCAACACAATGCTGATGATCACCGGGAAGCGGATCAGCGGTGTGAACAGCAACATGGCGAAGTCCATCACAAACAGGCTAGTCAATAACGGGTAGGACATGAAGATGTCTTTGTCGAATTTCAAATTTAACACGGTTCTCTCCTCCAAGTTTTGTCGGGAATTTGGGCGGCCAGCATTGGATGTATTAAACTGGACAGCTTATTCTCTGTTTTATAAAGTGGTGTCATAAAAAAGCGATTTTCAACCGGTCAGCCAACTACGGGTGCGATTAAATGTAATGCGGGAGTGCAAGGCTTGCCTTGCGAGGGGAGCTACAGGCAAGGCAAGCCCTGCACTCTCGGCGTAATTTCAGCTACCACCCGGTTTGTGAGAATCACTTTTAATCGCACCCGCCATCTACATGCATTTTTTCAAGCGCACTCGCTTTCGAGAAAGGGCAAAACCGATCTTGGAGAAGAATGTTAGCATAAGCTAGCGAATTTCGTCTTCCCTTTAGCGTTCCCCTTCGTGGTATCCTAAGCAATCGTTACCATAGCAACTGCAATAATCAAAAACTACGCAATGGCTGAATCCGATTTCCTCCCCGATTACGGCTTTGAACCGCCTTATTTTGAGGATCGTCAACTCGCTTCCATGAAGATACCTCCTTATTCCATCCAAGCCGAACAATCAGTCTTGGGTGGGCTGATGCTGGACAATGAAACTTGGGACAAAGTGGCCGACCGCTTGGGTGAAGACGATTTCTACCGTCACGACCACCGCTTGATTTTCCGCGCCATCAGCATGCTTGCAGAAAAGCAATTGCCGTTCGATGTGATAACCTTGGCCGAAGTTCTGGAAAAGAACAATTGGCTTGCAGAGGCCGGCGGTTTGTCCTACCTAGGCGCCATGGCCAAAGACACGCCCAGCGCCGCCAACATTGTCGCCTACGCCGACATTGTGCGCGAACGTTCGGTCTTGCGCCAACTGATTCATGCCGCATCTGAAGTCGCCGATGCCGCTTATAACCCCAAAGGGCGTGAATTAGGCAGCCTAGTGGAGGAAGCGGAACAAAAAATATTCCAGATTGCCGATCAAAGGCGGCGCACTGGCAGCGGTTTCAAGGCAATCAGAAGCCTATTGGCCGGCGCTGTGGACCGCATCGAGGAGCTTTTCCAGAAACAAGGCCATATCACCGGCATGAGTACCGGCTTCACCGATTTGGACGAAATGACTTCTGGCCTTCAACGTGGTGATTTGATTGTCGTGGCTGGCAGGCCGGCGATGGGGAAAACTAGCTTCGCGATGAATATCGCAGAGAACGTAGCCTTAGATCAAGAAAAAAGCAAAATGCCGGTGGCTGTATTTAGCATGGAAATGCCCGGTGAACAATTGGCCATGCGCATGATGTCTTCGCTGGGCCGTATTGACCAGCATCGGGTTCGCACTGGCCAACTGCAAGAAGACGAATGGCCCAGAATGACTTCCGCCATTAACATACTGGCTGAAACAAAATTATTCATTGACGACACACCTGCATTGACCCCCACCGAATTGCGGGCCCGCTGTCGGCGTCTGGCCCGCGAATACGGGCAGTTGGGCCTTGTGGTAGTGGACTATTTGCAACTGATGCAATCTTCCGGCAACGCTGAAAACCGCGTCAATGAAATCTCCGAAATTTCCCGCTCCTTGAAGGCGCTGGCCAAGGAGATGAACGTGCCAGTCATTGCCCTGTCGCAACTTAACCGCAATCTGGAACAGCGCACCAATAAGCGACCCATGCCTTCGGATTTGAGGGAATGCGTACCCGGCGACACCCTAGTTTGCCTCGCCGACGGCAGGCGAACACCCATCATGAAATTGGTTGGCACACAGCCAGAAGTGTTGGCTATATCCGAAGATCAAAAAATTGTTTCCGCGATAAGCGATCAAGTTTGGGCTGTCGGCAAAAAACCCGTATTTAAGCTCTCCCTATCCAGTGGCAGGGTATTGCGGGCAACGGCGAAACATCGCATCTTCACCGGCAAAGGATGGCTAACTTTGGAGGAATTGAAACTGGGTGACCGTGTGGCACTTAGCCGCAAAACCATAGAGCCAGCCCAAACACTGGAATGGCCTGACCATCACTTAATTCTACTTGGGCATCTAGTCGGTGATGGCAGCTTTTTGTCCCATCAACCCCTACGTTATACCACCGCATCAGAGGAAAACAGTGACGCGGTACGCAACGCCGCCGAAAGTTTCGGTTGCCAAGTCAACCGACATGCTGGTCGCGGCGCATGGCATCAGCTAGTTATCTCCGGAAACGGCAATCGTTGGCAACCACAAGGGGTCAATGCCTGGTTGCGCCAAATCGGCATATTTGGTCAAAGGTCGCATGAAAAACATCTACCCGATGATGTGTTTCGTTTATCTAACAGGCAGGTGGCTATATTACTTCGTCATTTATGGGCCACTGATGGCAGCATTTATACGCCAAACTCGAAAAATACTTCAAGCCGCGTTTACTTCAGCACATCAAGCGAACAATTGGCGCGGGACATTGCTGCCTTATTGCTTAGATTCAGTATTGTTAGTCGCATAAGCCTCGTCCACCAGGCACGAGGAAGACCAGTGTGGACAGTAGATATTAGTTCTGCCGGACAGCAGTTACGTTTCTTGGATGAGATTGGCGCTTTTGGTCCCCGAGTAGCCCAAGCCGATGCTCTTAAGTCCGCTTTGATCGGCAAGCAGGCGAACACGAATGTCGATACCCTACCTATCGAAGTATTTGAACAGGTTAAAATCTCCATGCATGTGCAAGGCATAAGCCAACGTAGCATGGCATCCCTGCGTGGAACTTCTTATGGCGGGAGTTCCCACTTTAGTTTTGCGCCTTCACGCGAGACTCTAGCCAATTATGCCGAAATTTTGGATAACCAAGAATTGCAAAAAATTGCCGAGTCTGACCTATTCTGGGACCGCGTGGTCAATATCGAACCCGATGGTGAGGAAGAAGTCTATGATCTAACGGTTCCTGGCCCTGCGTCTTGGTTAGCCGATGGCATTGTCTGCCATAACTCAGGCGCCATTGAACAGGATGCGGACATTATCATCTTCATCTACCGTGACGAAGTGTACAACCCGGAAAGCCCTGACAAGGGCAAGGCCGAAATCATCATCGCCAAGCAGCGAAATGGCCCAATTGGCATGGTGCCCTTGACGTTTTTAGGCCAATACACTCGATTTGAGAACTTTATCTCCGATCCTTATGAGTCATATCAGCATTCTCAACCTAGCATGTCGGAAAATAAATTCAGCGGGAAAGGCTCTCAAATGCCAGCTTCCTTTTCAAAAGAAGTCGCTTTCTTGCGCGAAAAATAAGACTATACGGGTTACTGCCGAAGCGAATTCACTCGCTTGTCAACTATTTAGAGGATAGAAACGCTTGATGCTGCCTTCAGCCCATGCCCTGCTCGACATGGAGGCCCTGACCCATAACCTGGCACTCCTTCGCAGACGCGCACCACATTCCAAAATCATGGCGGTCATCAAAGCAAATGCATATGGTCATGGTGCCATCCCCGTTGCCCTCGCACTGACCGACGCCGATGCCTTTGCCGTTGCCCGTGTGGATGAGGGTGTATCATTGCGCGAGGCGGGCATACACCAACGCATCGCCGTTTTGCAAGGCTTTATCAGCACTGTAGAACTGGCGTTGCATTCACGCTTCGATCTGGAACCGGTGATCCATTCCGCCTTGCAAGTGGACATTCTGGAGGCTGCGGCTTTAGACAAGCCGGTTTCAGTCTGGCTCAAACTAGATAGTGGAATGCACCGCCTAGGCTTCGGCGTCAAAGAGTTCAGTGCGTATCGTACAAGACTAAGTTTGTGCCATTCAGTTCGCCAGCCCCCTTTTCTAATCACCCATCTGGCTAACGCCGACGAACTTGAAGACAACGCAACTCAATGCCAACTCGACCTTTTTAGCGATCAAGTGGCGGGGTTGCCGAACGAGCGCAGCATCGCCAATTCCGCCGGTCTTTTGGCTTGGGAAAACTCTCTGGCCGAATGGGTCAGGCCCGGCATAGCCCTCTACGGTGCATCCCCTTTTCCAAACCGCACAGCGGCTGAAGATGGGCTCAGGCCAGTGATGACCTTGCGTACACGCTTGATTGCCATAAAACACCTTAAGGCCGGCGATGCCGTCGGCTACGGGGGGGATTGGGTATGTAGCCGACCGACCCGCATGGGAGTGGCCGCCATTGGCTATGGGGACGGCTATCCGCGTCATGCAAGCCCTGACACTCCTGTGCTGGTGGGTGGGCAACGAGTTCCCCTGATCGGACGGGTTTCCATGGATATGATTACAGTTGACCTGACCGAATGTTGTCAGGCGAAGGTTGGGGATGCAGTCACATTGTGGGGGGAAGGCTTGCCTGTAGAGGAAATCGCCCGTCATGCACAGACGATTCCTTATGTGTTGCTATGCAATGTGACACCTAGGGTGAAAAGGGTGGTTCGTGGCTAGTGTCACTCATTTAGGCCATCGCGTTGTTATCCACTCGATGCCTTCACGGACATTTAGGTCTCGCGTAGTCGCACCTGATCGGAGAAAAAACCTTGGCGAACCGTCAATATCGAGATAGACAGGGCGCGGTGCCGGGGAGGCAATGATTCGGCATATTTCTTGGGTCGAAACACAGTGGAAAACGACTTGTACAAAAGGGGCAATGTCGCCACCTAATTTCGTCGCAACAGCAGCAATGATGACTTGTTCGAATCCATCGCGGTTTTTTTTCCTTAGAGTTTGATAATCTTTTTCCAAACCGACAATTGAGCAGTTGTCATCCACGCCGATTAGCAAAGTTCCACCACTAGCGTTTAGAAATCCCGCCAAGGTTTTTAGCACCGGGGCTTCCAAGGATTTATTGATCCGGTTCTCCTTAAAATCCCAACGCAATGATGATTTGAATTCTACATCTTGGCTTTCGCCTTGGGCGATTAGGGCTTCGACATCCTTGGCAAGCTCAGCAGTCAACCGTTTGATGCGCCGGTTCCGGTCATTGATCCCAATATAAAATATTGCGGAAAACAATCCGATTATTCCACCCGCCACGGCATAAAAGGCACTTTTCGCAGGTTTTTTCCCCTGTAGTCCACCGGCAAGTTCGGACATTACATAGTGGGTTGCTGAATCTGCTTGAACCTCGTGCTCATAGAAAGCGACAAAATCATTGATTGGCCGCAGGACGAACAGCCCCATCAGTATCCCGGCCACCAAGGCAAAAGGCCAGATGGAGACTACGATTTTTAAAAATCTTTTCATTCGTGGCAGAGTAAAAATGATCTCAACTGTGTGCGCCTAAAGTCTTCAAGACACCACTCTTCTTTCAACAGCATACCATGGCTTTCCTCGTTCATTACATAAACCTCCGCCGCCCATGCAATCCCGTTTGCGGTGGCAATGCCCACCGTCTGACGATGGTAAAAATCATCCTCGAAGGCATCAAGGCAACCCAGCGCCTCGCAGTCAATATCCCAATACACCAGACCACAGACAACCGATCCGGGTTCTGGGAGGATGCCAGGAAAGCTCTTCCCCTGCAAGCGACGGCGGGCAAAATTAGCTAAAAAAGCTGTTTGGAAGGCAAAGCTCCGACCCGTCACGGCAAGCATCACTTCAGGGATTTGCAAAGTCCCATAGGCGAAAAAATTGACCATTACTCAATCTCGCAAAGAAGACCATTCTAAATCATACCAAAAATGTAGCTTGCAACCATAATTCACTACAATGTAAACAGAAAATACTTACTTCCATTTTACTCTAAAAATATCTATGTGATGGATGGGCTGAGCATGCGAAGCCCATTAACCGTGCAGGTCTGAAAAAGCGAATGATGCGCCTCGTTCCTAGGCACATCCTACATTTTCATCCACTGTTCGAGTGAGATGGGATTAGTGTAGAATCATTAACTAAGCAGTGCTAATTTAATGCTCATTTGGCGCACTTTTTCCCACTTAATCCTTTTTTATAAAAATTAATGAAAGCGGGTTTACCCAAATCAATCAATTCAATATTGGCAATGCTCGCCGTTGCCGTTGCTTATTGGTTGTCTGCCACCTTAGGACAAATGCTGACTGCTCCCCCTGTTTATGCTACTGCGGTTTGGCCACCGTCGGGTATCGCTTTGGGCGCTGTGCTAATTTGGGGTAAACGGTCTTTGCTTGGGATTGCCTTAGGTGCTTATCTGGCCAATGGTCAATTATTTTTACTAAAGTCAGTTTCATTGCATCAAGTTCTACTTCCAGCCGGGATTGCTATGGGCGCCGTGTTGCAAGCCGCCATTATTGCTTATCTTATATGGCGTTGGGCTGGATATCCTTCGCTATTGACTGACCACAAGCATGTAGCAAGATTTCTACTATTGGCTGGTCCGCTAGGTTGTTGCATCAACGCATCTTTTGGAACTAGCCTGTTGGTTTTGGCTGGTGAAACTCCACTTTCGGGCTTTGCGATCAACTGGGCCACCTGGTGGGTTGGCGACACTATGGGCGGGTTGATTTTCACCCCGCTAATGTTGATAGCATTTGGTCAGCCCCGTACTGTCTGGACCCCTCGGTGGCTTACCGTTGCCTTGCCGCTGATGCTTTGCTTTACCTTGGCTACCACTATTTTTACCCATGTCCGGGCAGCAGACAAGCTACGGAAGCGCACCGAGTTCATCAATTTGGTGGATGCCGCAACCCATTCCATCGAGTCCACCCTGCAAGATTTTGCCGTCGTCCTTTCGGCAATGAAGGGCTTATTCGCTGTATCGGAACAGGTTAGCTGCGACGGTTTGAAAGTTTTCACCGACAACCTATCGTCGCACAATCGCGGGTTTAAAGCCTTGGAGTGGGCAAAGTTCGTCAAGCAAAGCGAGCGCAAGGCATTTGAGCAAGGGAACTCACTCTGTGGCAGTGATGCATCAAGCATTACTGAAAGGGACGCCCATGGGGAAATAGTGCCTGCTAGTAATAGGGATGCCTATCTGCCGGTGACATTTATCGTTCCAATGGCATCCAATCGAGTGGCATTGGGGTTCGACTTGCTTTTTGAGCGATTGCGCAGGGAAACCATCCTTAGGGCACGGGACACTGGGAATGTCACAATTACCCCGCCAATTAAGTTGGTGCAAGAGCCTTCCGATAAGTACAGTGTATTAATGATTAAACCGATCTACCACATTGCCAGCGATACAGAATCCCTGGAAGGCAGGCGGGAAAATTTTATAGGCGTCGTGCTTGGGGTGTTGCGTATTGAGGGCTTAGTCAACACCGCGCTGGGGAAGCTGGCCCCGGTAGACGCGCCCTATTTCATTTGCAATTACAAGATGCAAACATCCCGGCAAACGGGGGATTGCTTTTTGCCGAAAGCGGATTTACACCAACTGCCACACTATACCAACAACGAAATGTCGAGATCGGCGGTCGCGTTTGGAAATTGTCGGTCTCAGGTGATGAAAATGATTTTGGTCAAGGCTGGTTCACTTGGTATGTGTTAGCGGGTGGCATGTTATTCAGCGGCTTGCTGGGCGGATTTCTGCTGTTGCTGACCAGCAAGACCATAGGCATGGAAGCGCTGATCGCCGAGCGGACTTTAGATTTGGACAACAGCAATAAGCGGCTGCGGGAAGAGGTCGAAGAGCGTGGTAGAACGGAAAAGGCTATTCAGGCGCTTAACCGCTCTTACCAAAACTTGCTGTCGGCCGCTTCCGAAGTCTCTATCATTGCAACCGATCCTAAGGGTGTGATTTCCCTGTTCAATCGAGGGGCGGAACGTATGTTGGGTTATTCGGCCTCGGAAATGGTTGAAAAAAAAACACCGGCGATTTTCCACCTTGCCTCCGATGTTGAAGCACGGGGACGTGAATTAAGCGAAGAACTTGGCTTTCCTGTCACAGGCTTTAAAGTGTTTACCGCCATTCCTGATTTTTGTGGTCAGGAAATGCGCGAATGGACCTATGTCTGTAAGGACGGCTTGTGCATCTGGGTTTCCTTGGTCGTCACCCAGATCAATTCAGAAGAGGGGGAAACGATAGGTTATTTGGGCATTGCCCAGAATATTACCGAGCGCAGGGCAGCCGAACAGGCATTGCAAAAGGCCAAACTGGCTGCGGACAAAGCCAATCAGTCAAAAAGTGAATTCCTGGCCAATATGAGCCATGAGATTCGCACACCGATGAACGGGGTGCTTGGGATGCTCGAACTTCTGCTCGGCACCCCCCTGAGTGAAGAACAGAAGGAATTGGCCGATACCGCCAGCCATTCGGCTAAATCGCTATTGGATATCATCAACGATATCTTAGATTTTTCCAAGATTGAAGCAGGCAAGTTTAAACTCGATAGTGTCGAATTCAACTTTAGCGAACTATGTGAAAGCGTCAGTTCTTTGCTCGCTGCCCCTGCTCAATCCAAGGGGCTGGAATTTAACTGCGACATCCAACCCGATATGCACACCGAAGTGCGGGGAGATGCAACTCGATTGCGACAGGTGCTGGTCAATTTGATTGGCAATGCCATAAAGTTCACCCTGCAAGGCGAAGTGTCCCTTAAAACAAGGCGTGTGGTCGAAGACGAAAGGAATATTATAATACGCCTAAGCGTAAGGGATACGGGGATAGGCATGAAGGCAGATGAGATGAGCCGCTTGTTCATGCCTTTCGAACAAGCCGAACATGGGGCAACGCGACGTTTCGGTGGAACTGGTTTGGGTTTATCGATCTCTAGGAACTTAGTTGAACTAATGGGAGGCGAAATTGGAGTTGAAAGCGAACCAGGCATCGGATCGACGTTTTGGTTTACGGTGAAGCTAGAAAAAACCGCCCCATCGACATGGCATAATACGAAGCCAAATCTAACCGGGTATCATGTGCTGGTTGCAGATGACAATAAAACCAATCTTGCTATTTTGGAGAGCTTTCTTAAAAGCTGGGGGGTTAAAATGTCAGCCTGTCATAATGGAAAGCAGGCTATGGAAATGCTTAATGCCGCTTTCAAACAGGGAAAACCTTTCGATTTGGCCATACTAGACAAAAACATGCCTGGGTTAGGTGGCCCGGATATAATTCGCAGCATGGCCGAAAAGCCAGGGATGGAGAAAATGCCTTGTATACTATTATGTCCGTCCGGCCCTGTCACAGAGCCTTGCATCGGCATGCATGGCAGGCTAGTTACCTTGAGTAAGCCTTTGCGACAATCCCAGTTGCTAGATAGCATGGCTTCTTTGCTGAATTGTGGCCTAAACGAAAACACCGCCAAGGAAACACAAAAAACACATGATTTACAGCAATTTGCCGAAAAGCGGCTGCTGTTGGTCGAGGATAACCTTGTCAACCAACGCGTGGCACTAAAAATGCTGAATCGCTTCGGGTTGACTGCACGGGTGGCAAATGACGGTGCGGAAGCATTGAGGGAACTCGAACTAAACGAGTTCGACCTAGTTTTTATGGACTGTCAAATTCCAATCATTGATGGTTATTCGGTCACTAGGATGCACAGGCAAAGAGAGTTAAATTTGGGGTTGCAGCGAACCCCCATTGTCGCGTTGACAGCCAATGCCATTCAAGGTGATCGTGACAAGAGCCTGGCAGTTGGCATGGATGATCATCTGACCAAACCCCTGTCGTTCAAGGGCCTTGAACTAGCGCTTGTACGCTGGCTGTCGATTCCCGATAGTAACGTCAAACAAGAAACCTTAGAAAAACTGGAGGTACACATGTCAGAACCCATATGGGATTACCAGGCCACCTTGGAAGCGGCCTGTGGAGATATGGAATTGCTGGAAGAACTCAGAGTGTTATACATAAGCGAGGCGGTCAAACTGACAGCTCTACTGGGTACGGCGGAAGCCCCCCAGGCAGCGTCGGTGATTGCCACAACAGCCCATACCATAAAAGGCATGTCTGGGCATTTCCATGCCAAGCGGATTGTGGAGCTTTCCTCCGAAGTGGAAAGAAAAGCCAAAGCGGGCCAAATTGATTCAACAGACCCGTTGATTTTGCGCCTTAAACATGAAGTTGGCAAGTTGATTGATGCCTTGCGTAGCGATGGTTAGGGCTTTTTCATTGTTTTATGAGTTCGCCTTTATAAGGAAAGAAAATATCCTCCGGTAACTTTCCTGATTTGCCGGTCAGTTCCGCACCGCCGGTTTCGTGGAGTATGGCGTAGATTTTTGCCACCGCCTGCATTTCCTCCCCGCCCCACCGTTTCACCAGTCCGGCACAGTATTCTTTGCGAAGCACGGCTTGCAGTTTCGGGTCATTTTCTTGGATCAATGGCGCGACCCTGGTCCAGGCAAGATCATTATTGCAGAGCAGTCCACGGGCTTCGGCGGATGCCTTCAGGAAAGCGTCAAGCGCGGGTCCATTGGCGGCAGCCCAAGATTGTTTAAAGACAAATCCAAGATTGGGCAAGGGTTGATTGACACCCAAACCCTTCAACACATCACGCCCGTCCAGCACACGCCGGTAGCCCACGGCTTCCAATTTGGCGGCATAATGCCAGAAATTCAATAAAGCATCTAGCTTGCCCGCCGTCAATTGCTGGTTAAGCAGGGGAGGGGCGGCAAACACAGGCTCGGCGGCTTTTTCCAGGTCAAGCCCTGCCGCCTTTTTTGCATAAGCCTTCAGCAGAATCCAATTCTTGTCCAATGGCCCACCGGCCACGCCAATCTTCTTAGACTTAAGGTCAGCCACCGTGCGGATGGTTGTGCCAGATGGGGCCATCAAGGCACCGGCTTGAGTGGAATAGGGGATGAAGCGGTAATCCGCCCCGGCCTGATTTTGGTTGGCGACCCATATCCAGTCAGTGGCTATCAGGTCCAAGCCACCCGCTTTCAGGCCGATTTTTCCAGCATCCGGTCCAGCCAGTTTTTGCACGTCCAGTACTAGGCCATATTTCTTGTCCAATCCCTCGTTGCGGATGGCCTCCAGTTCCCAGTTCACGGTGCCAAAGGCAAGCACACCGATTTTTACCGTGCCGACGGACGGGACCGCGTTGGCTAGCAATGGGGACAAAGTGACAAGGGCGAGGAACAGCATTCGGAACATTTTGGTTTTCTCCGTTGCGGCGTTTTTAATATCGAATAATTACTTGTTGAGTTATATAACTTTGCAGAGCAGTTCACACAATTGATGGTTTGCAAGAGTGTCATTTACTATTTTTCTTTGTTAAGATAAAAACGCTGTAGTTAGGCATTTTGAGTCAGCATCGCCAACAAAATACCTATAATTTTATCTGGATTATCAATTGCATATTCATCTAGGTCTATCACGACATCAAGACCCACCATTTTCAAAAACTTCCATGCTGTGCCTGTTGTAACCACGCCGTATAGTTTTTTTATGTTGCTATTGTCATCTGCCGCGTTAAAAATATTCGCAGCCACCATTTCGGCTATGCATTGGCCTAAACTCCCAATAATATTTTCGTTCTTCGCCTCAACTAGGGCAATTATTGGGCTGCACAAAATTAACTGTTCTTGGGAAGCACTAATAATAAAATCACAGTAGCCATTTAATCCTTTTTCTTTATCAACATTAAACTCAATCCCCGAAAACAAACTAATTTTATGATTAAGTAATTTCCGCACCTCTACCAGAATATTTGCGATTATGAATTCGGAACGGGCTTTTTCAGTGTTTATTGCACGGGCAAGAGGAACGGTTTCCGCTAAGATTTCTGCCAGAGAAGGGCTAATATCAACACTGTTGATGCTCGAGAAGGCATCTTGACGCTCAATGAGATGGACACCTAATTCCTGTTTCACTTTTTTTAAGTCAAAGTCACTATATGCCATGTTAAACCTCAAGATGTTTGCCCAGCGAGTAGGGCGGATACAGGGATGTGATCCGCCGAATGGAGGCGACTGACCCACAACATTCGGCGGAACCCGGCCTTAGGTTCCGCCCTACGGATCTTAGAAATGATGCCTTAGAAATGATGCCAATTCCGTGAATGCATTTTTCAGAGTTTTCATTTTTATAATAAAACTAATATCATGAACCCTCGACCAAGCCAATGATAAAACATGATGATTTGCACAGTTACATAATCCATCAAGTCATTATCAGAGGTTGAAAACTCTGTGCATCATTGCGGCGGCAGCCCCATCTGTTGCCGGAGCAATTTCTCTTGCATTTCTTGTTTCTGCTTTTGCATCAGATAATTAGCTTGTTGCTGCTTGACTTGAATTTCGGCCTGTTGTTGTCTCATCAGGTAGTCCGCCTGTTGTTGTTTCTGATTGGCCAAGAATTGGGCTTGTTGGCGTTGAACCTCCATTTCAGTTTGTTTTTGTTGAATCTGATATTGGTTTTGTTGCTGTTTCAACTGGATTTCGTTGTTCAGCTTTTGCTGTTGAATGGCTTGGGCATTATTCGGGTTGTAAGCTTGGTTTGGATATTGATTGGGATATTTTCCATAGCCCCCATTTCCACCATAGTAGCCGGGAGGATAACCGCCCTTGGGTGGAGGATAGTATCCACCATTTCCGTACCCGCCTCCATATCCAGAGTTATAGCCATCATAGCCAAGGTTGGTTGAACAACCCAAAAAAATAAAGCCAACGCCAATCGTCGCGAGAATCACAAACACTTTTTTCATGATGGCAGGTATCCAAGTTTAAAGTTGATAAATGGCGTGCCGAACGGGATTTGTAATCCCGTCCGCATCGTTTGAAAAATGCCGCATCATACAAAACGTAAGCGATGGGTTGTTTATTGTCATGAGAGTACCCTCCAAAAAACAATCATTTAACACATGCCGACATCAAAGGCAAGGCCATCCCCCAGTCGGCAGCAATTCTCATTTTGGCCCAGATTGGGGGCGGTTTTTTTAGGCCGGTAGGTCGGCGCGTCTCTTTGGCGGATGCCCGACATTTGGGCATTCGTCGGGCAACGGAAAAGATGTTGCCCGACCTTGGCTAATATGTGATTTCCAGGCGGCGTTCAATTCGCCCCATCCGCTCGTCGTGATGGTCAAGTCGTTTGTGTGTCACTGCGATGTCTGAATGCAGCAAACCAATATCCCGACGCAAACCGGCGACATGTTCCTCAAGTGAGCCCAAGCGCAATTTCATGTCGGATATGTCGTGGCGGATGGCACCTATGTCGGCGCGGATCGCCCTCAGGTGTTCAAGGACGATGTTTTCTACGTTGTCAGTCATGGTTTGCCTCGTATGTTTACCGTATGCCGTTATTTATTGTGACAATCAACCCAACCGCCGGATTTAAGTTTAAAAAACCGCCCCACTCGGGGCGGTTTTTTTAAGACAAGTCCCGATGCCTAACTAGGATATTGTAATGACAGTCGCGAAAATGGCTGCTTAGTTCTTCAATCAAATAGACAGAACGGTGCTGTCCGCCGGTGCAGCCGACGGAAATGGTCAGATAGCTGCGGTTTTCCGCGTCGAATCGAGGTATCCAGTTATTTAAAAAAACGGTGAGGTCTTGCAAATAGCTTAAAACATCCGAGCTTAGCCGCAAAAAATCGACGACCTCGGCATCCTTTCCGGTCTTGTTTCGCAATGCCGGTTCCCAATGCGGATTGGGCAGGGAACGGGCATCGAACAAAAAATCGGTGTCCAAGGGTATTCCATTCTTGAAACCGAAAGACTGGAAAAATAGCGACATCAGGTGGTTGTCCTTGGAGTCCACCCGGGTGTGGATCAACTCCCGCAATTGGTGGACATTGGTGTAGGTGGTGTCGATAAACAGATCCGCCTCCCTCGCCAGCGGTTCAAGAAGCACCCTTTCCAGTTCTATTGCCTCCCTTAAAGAGTGGGTCCTGTCGGTCAAGGGATGTTTGCGGCGAGTCTCACTGAAACGCTTCAACAGAGCGGCTGGTTCCGCCTGAAGAAAAACCACTTCAATATCTATGCCTAATTTGGCAATTATTTTACGTGTATCGTGAAAATGGCTGATGGTTTCAGTGTGGCTTCGGGCATCCATGCCTAGGGCGGTTTTTTGGAATAACCGCTGATTGGTTATCATAGACTGATGCACAAAGGCATCCAATAAGGCCGGTGGAAGATTGTCGATACAGTAATAACCGCAATCCTCCAACGTTTCCAGCGCAATGCTTTTGCCCGACCCGGACAGACCGCTGACAATGATAAGTTTCATAGTCCCAAGCAAAATTTTCAGCGACCGTTTTGTTTTTCCTTGTACTTGATAGTTTGACGGTCCAATTTGTCGATCAAGCCATCAATGGCTGCATACAGGTCGGAATGCTCTTGTTCGGCAAATAGATTGGCACCATTGACATGGACCGTTGCCTCGGCTTTTTGCACTAGTTTTTCGACAGACAGAATCACATGCGTGTCGATGACATGTTCAAAATGCCTTTCTAAACGCTGGAATTTTTCGTTGACAAAATTTCTCAAAGCATCGGTCACTTCGACATGGTGGCCAGTGATCTTGATTTGCATGGCATCCTCTTTAAGGGTTAGGTTGATGGACCGGGGGTGAGTTGTTAGAAGTTCCTTTTCCTTTCGTTGGATGACGCAATCGACAGTGCCTCCCGGTATTTGGCCACGGTTCTACGCGCTACGTTAATTCCTTTGGCTTTGAGCATGGCAGATAGCGCATGGTCGCTCAATGGCTTGGATGCATCCTCTTGTTCGATGATTTCTTTCAACAGTGCCTTTATCGCGGTCGCGGAACATTCACCACCCGAATCGGTGGAGACATGGCTGGAGAAAAAATATTTGAATTCAAATATGCCATTGGGGGTGTGCATGTATTTCTGCGTGGTGACGCGGGAAATAGTGGACTCATGCATTCCGACTTCTTCGGCAACATCCCTTAAAACTAAAGGCTTCATCGCTTTTTCGCCAAGTTCGAGGAATTCAGTTTGGTGATCGACGATAGACCTGGCTACTTTAAGCAATGTCTCATTGCGGCTTTGCAGGCTTTTGATGAACCAGCGAGCCTCCTGAAGATGGTTTTTCATCGTGGTGTTGTCAGCGCTGTTGTCTGCGCGTTTGATCATATTTGAGTAGTAAGGGTTAACCCGCAATTTAGGTGCAATTTCGGGATTCAGCACTACCACCCATTTTTTGCCCGACCGGGTTACTAGCACATCCGGGATGATGTACTGGTAATCTTGGGATTCTATTAGCCGCCCAGGTTTAGGTTCGAGACTACGGACGAGTTGAATGACTTGGTTGAGCTCTTCATCCTCCAATTCCAACGCACGTTTCAACTTGGTAAGATCTTGTTTTGCCAGAAAGTCCAGATGACCATGCACCAATTCAAGGGCTTTCCCCCTACCGGGAGTGTCCTCGGGCATTTGCCGGAGTTGCAAACCTAGGCAATCGGCAAGATCAAGGGCGGCCATACCCGGCGGGTCAAAGTTTTGTACCCGGTGCAAGACTGCCCTAACCTCGTCTATGTCCAAGTCTTCAATTTGCTCCAATAGGCTTTGATGGATTTCTTCTATTGTCGTGGTCAAGTAGCCGTCGTCGTTTACCGAGTCAACGATGGCGGTGCCCGTGGCGTAGTCCCGCTCGCTGAAGATCGACATTTCCAACTGCCATTGCAAGTGATCGTGAAGCGTTTGTGATGGTGCCCGCTGAAACATGTAATCATCCCCTTCGTCATCGTGCGAAGAGGCTGTGTAGGGCTGGATGCTATCGAAAATGTCCTCCCAAGAAGTGTCACCGGGCAATTCTGACGGGATATCAGACTTCTCGTCGAGGTTCGGGATTTCAGAAAACTCGCTTTCCCTTACGTTGGAAGGTTCGATAGGCTCAGTCCCATCTTGCTGGAGATTTTCTTCTTCGGAAACCTCCAACATCATATTGGAATCCAAGGTTTGTTGGATTTCCTGCTGAAGATCAAGCGTAGACATTTGCAACAGTTTGATGGCCTGTTGCAACTGGGGTGTCATGGTCAGTTGTTGACCTAACCGCAATTGAAGGGATTGTTTCATGAGCCCGTAAGCCAGAAATTAACTAACTAGATGGTCCAACTTTTGCACCATATTCTACTTGATTGCTGGCTCAAATGGAAATATCCAGCGGTTCTCGTTTGGGTAAAGATTGTAAGGGCGGGTTTGGAACCCGCCCCTACGCAGGCAATTTAATTTCAAATACAGCCCAGCCCGGTTCATCACTTTTAATTCCACCCTATGATTCAAAGTGAGAAATTTTCCCCCAAATAGACTTTGCGAACTTCTTTGTTGGCGACAATTTCTTCCGAATCGCCTTCGGCAATGACTTTGCCTTCATTGAGAATGTAGGCACGGTCGCATATCCCGAGGGTTTCTCTGACGTTATGCTCGGTAATAAGGATTCCAATGCCGCGGTTGCGCAAATGATCGATAATCTTCTGAATATCAATGATGGAAAGCGGATCGACACCCGCAAAGGGTTCGTCTAGTAGCATAAACCGGGGTTCGCAAGCCAACGCACGGGCGATTTCCACCCTTCGCCGTTCACCGCCTGATAAACCTATGGCCGGTTGGTTGCGAAGGTGCGAGATGCTGAACTCTTCCAACAATTCTTCAATGCGCAGTTCAATCTGACCGCCGGAAATATCCCTTCGTAACTGCAATACGGCGCGTAGATTGTCGGAAACACTTAGCTTGCGAAAAATCGAAGGTTCTTGGGGCAAGTAACCCACCCCCAGACGCGCTCGCGCATGCATGGGCATATGGGTAATTCGACGCTCGTCGAGAAAAATATCGCCTTCGTCCGGCCTGATTAGCCCCACAATCATATAGAAGCTTGTGGTCTTGCCCGCACCGTTGGGACCAAGCAAACCGACGATTTCCCCGCTGTTCATCGTCAAAGACACGTTGTTGACGACACGTCGTTTGTTATAGGTTTTCTTCAAGCCTTCAGTGGTCAATAAGGTCATGACGCGTCCTAATTAGCAAGTAGTTCCAGCTTAGCCCATAACGCGTCGTTCCGGCAGGGATCGCCGGAACCTAGGCTCCATGGATGGCATAGATTGTAGGCATCCCTGCAATCTGGATTCCGGCGGTCCATGCCGGAATGACGGATTAACTGAATCATCTTTCCTAATCAAGTAACGGTTACTGGGAGGGCGCGATTAAAAGTGATGCGGGAGTGCAAGGCTTGCCTTGCGATGGGGTTGTGCAGGCAAGGCAAGCCTTGCACTCCCGGCGTAATTTCATGTATTGCCGAGTTTGTGTGCATCACTTTTAATCGCACCCTTACTGGGAGCCTTCTGCTTTTTCTTTTTCTGGAGGCAAGATTACCTTTACCCGGTCATGCCCGGACATAGTTCCCGCCTTCATCACCGAATTTTTACTGTCATATTGGATGCGCTCGCTACTGACCCGGTTGCCGGTCTCCGGATTGTCGCCTTGCCAAGCCAAGGCTTTTTCATGCAGGATCAATACACCGGTGTCGGGAAAATACTCGGACCGCAAGCCTATTCCATGCCAATCCGGTTTGCCTGGCTCGGGGGTCTGTTTTATTCGGGTCGGCTTGCCGAAAGATTCGACCCTTTCCGTCTTGCCGTCTTTTTGGTACACGATCATCTTGTCAGACTGCGATTCAATGCTGCCTTGGCTGTATTTCACATTGCCCCGGTATTCGGTCATCCCTTTGCCTTCATCGTAAGTCGCGCTGTCTGACTCGATGTACATCGGTTGCTTGGAATCAGTATCCAATGCCAGCACCGGCACGTTGATGAAAACCAACATTGCCAGCAAAAATAGTCGGTTAACGGACTTCATGCTTTCTCCGCACATCCGAGAGCAGGTTAATCTTAAGGGCGGGTTCAAAATTGACTTGCGCACCATTCCCGCTGCTTGCGTCGTTTGGACCCAGCATAAGAACATGATCGGCTGTTTCGGCATAATCTTGGTTGGGAATATACTTGACATTGGTGGTTATGATCCGCATTTCCTCTCCTTTGTCGTTTTTTCGTGTGATCAATACATCGCCGTGTAGCAAGACGGTTTCCCCTTTGGAAAGCAAGGTTCCTGATGAGGCATGGATAATCCAAGGCTCTCCCTGTTTTTTATAAAGGGTCTCTATCGGTTTGTCCAGTTCGGTCCGGTCATCGTTCTTGTAATGCGTCATTAGCGGCGCAAACAGCTTTTCCTTTGGGATTCCTTCTTCAGTCAACACAGTTCTGGTGATGTTTTTTGAATAGTAATCAACTTGGTCTTGGTTGGCTTGAGGCTCAATGATATCTTTAGGGGTGATATTTTCGGCCACCCACCAAGCTCCGCCGGCCAGCACTACCCAGATCAATTTATTTGCAATCGTTTTGGGATCGAGCATCGATAGTTAAAAATGGCTTTCGATTATTCGGTTTAAATTGCCTTGGGCATCCATAATGAGATCGCATACCTCGCGCGCAGCCCCCTCACCTCCCGGCTTTCCGGTGACCCAATGCGCATAGGGCAGGATGGAATGATGGGCATCGGCTACCGCTATCGACAGGCCGACCCTTCGCATGACGGGCAAATCAAGCAAGTCATCCCCGACATAGGCAACCTGCTCGGGTTCAAGGTTTAAATCCATGCGCAAGCCCTCATAGGCGGCGAGTTTGTGCCGCTGCCCTTGGAACACTCTCTCAATGCCTAAGCTAGCCATGCGTTGGGCGACGGATTTGGATGCCCGACCCGAAATCACCGCCACCTCAACCCCAGTTTCCCGCAACAGGGTAATGCCCAGGCCATCCCGTGAATGAAAGCGCTTGTACTCGTTGCTGTGTTCGTCGAATAGCAATTTGCCATCGGTCAACACCCCGTCCACATCAAAAATCAAAAGTTTTATTTTTGCTGCCTTTTCCTGTATGCCCAGCGTCATTTTTGTCACCTCTTAGAATTCAGACCACACCGGCGCGCAATAAGTCATGCATGTTCAGCGCCCCGATGAGTTGGTTTTCTTGATCGACCACCAATAATGCATTGATGCGCTTTTCTTCCATCATACGCAAAGCCTCTGCGGCCAAGCGGTCAGGTTTGATGCGTTGGCAACCTGTTGTCATGAGCCGCACGATGGGCGTGGAATTAAAATCACCCTCTCGCTCGAACAAGCGACGCAGGTCGCCGTCGGTGAATATGCCCCTGACTTGGTTTTCTTCGTTGACAACGGCAGTCATGCCCAGTTTCTTGGCGGTCATTTCCAATACCGCGTCGCGGACCCATGCGGTTTCAGCCACGGACGGGATATCTGCACCCGCATGCATGATGTCAGACACGCGCAACAACAGCCGCCGCCCCAGTCTGCCGCCGGGATGTGACAGGGCGAAATCCTCGCGAGTAAAGCCGCGGGCTTCCAGCAAGGCCACGGCCAAAGCATCGCCCATGACCAATGCCGCTGTGGTACTCGACGTGGGGGCCAAGCCTAATGTGCAGGCCTCCTCGCGCACACCGATGTGGATGTGGACATCAGCCTGACGTGCCAGCGTGGAGGCAGGGTTTCCTGTCATGCCGACCAAAGCCGCGCCCATGCGCTTGATGACGGGCAAAATCGTCAATATTTCTGCGTTTTCGCCCGAATTGGACAAGGCGATGACTACATCTTTTGCGGTTATCATCCCCAAATCCCCGTGGCTGGCCTCACCGGGATGGACAAAAAAAGCCGGTGTGCCTGTACTGGCCAGAGTGGCGGCGATTTTGCCACCGATATGGCCTGATTTCCCCATGCCAGTGACCACGATTCTACCGGGGCAATCATGCATCAATCGACAGGCCGCCACAAAACTTGCATCAATGCGTCCGGCCAGGGCAGCAACTGCTTCGGCTTCGATCCGAACAACGTTCAGGCCGATTCGAAGCAATTCGCTATCATTTATGTTCGAAGTCATACGTGGGGGAAGCAAGCGCATAGTGATTTATGGCAACCATTATGCCACGAATTTCAAATATTAGCCGCTATCCCTGCGTTTTTTACCCCCCTTTGCAAAAGGGGGGTAGGGGGATTTTTTGCCAAAATGAGAATTGCTGCATGGATAGCACATGCCCAAAAACATTCCTGTTACACTGTTAATTTGTTGGAATCCCGTTGCACAACCAGCAATTCTCATTTTGAACAGAACCGGGCGGGTTTGGAACCCGCCCCTACGAATCGTTGTCCCGTATCCCGTTTATAATTCATTGATAATATGAAAAAATAAATTTCTTGCGTAGGGGCGGGTTCCAAACCCGCCCTTATTAATATTTGCCAAAATGAGAATTGCTGTTGCACAACCTGCTCAACTAGCAAGAGGAAACCCTGATGAGCGGCAAGCCCCGTGTCGAAATTGAATTTTGCACCCAATGCCGCTGGCTGTTGCGGGCAGCTTGGCTGGCCCAAGAATTATTGACGACGTTCGAGACGGAAATTGGCGAGGTCGCGTTGATTCCCGGCACGGGTGGGATTTTCGAGGTGCGTTGCGGGGGCCAAGTGCTATGGTCGCGCAAACAAGAGGGGCGGTTCCCCGAAGCCAAGGAGTTAAAACAGCGGGTACGCGATCAAATCGCCCCGGACAAGCCTCTGGGGCATTCCGATTCCCGCTAGATTGGCAGGCACCGTCAGTTCCCCCCCTTTGCAAAAGGGGGGTAGGGGGCGCGACGATGGCTAACGATTAGAATCGTGTGGTCCGCCTGGTTCGATAAACGCCCCGACGTTTTGCACTGGCCGGTCTGGACCCATGTACGTTGTGGTTGACTTGCCGGGGTCGGGATCAATCAAAGGCCCGACGTTGCGGACTACCTCAGGTTTGCCCCGCGTCATGGGGGGTTGGGGCAAACTAGGGTAAACCACTGAAGGTTTGCCTGACGGTGGCAGCGACGGGTTTTTTTGGGCCGATTGGAGTTGGGTTAATCGTTCTTTTACTGCGGGCGGGGGTTGGGTTTGCATCCCCGCACCCGCAATGGCGGGGGCGGTTGGCGGAATAGATGCGTTGGGAGAGAACCAACGGCCTGCAAAAAAAGCAAAAACAATCAATAGACCAACAACTACATGGTTTATTTTCATAGCTAATCCGGGCAAAGTCGAAAAGTAAATGAGACCGGCTAAGTTTTAAAAACCGGGCCGGTCTAAATTTGCCAGAGGGTCAGCGTTGCTGTCAATGCCATACGTCTATCCGCGTGGCAGTGCAGTAGCCATTTTCCAGTTTTGTGTCGTCCACCACGACAAAAACTTTCTGCTGCGTGGCAAACGCCAATTGGGCTTGGTCGACCATCATTTGGGCGATGCTCTGGGTGGCGTAGGTTCCATCGCAACTGAAGGACACCCACTGGTCGGGGCAGTTAGGCGAGTTGCTAAAGGAAGTGATCGGATTGGCCAAATAGGCCATGCAACCACCCCACATCAATCCGGTTGCGGGCGAGGGCTGCGGTGTCGAACTCAACAAGACGGCATTGACGTAGGTCATCATCGAACCCTGCACGGCAAAGGCCGGTGTGGGCAGGGCCAAGACGGCAAACATCACCAGTGCAGGCAAAATAGATTTGCGTATGTTCATTTTAATGACTCCTGTGGCTTGAATGATAGCGCGGGAACAACTTCCCGCTGCAAGTAAATAATAAAGGTTCAAGGGATTGTTGCAACAATATTTATGCTTCCCATTTTTATTTTTCAGCTTACCTACCCCCTTGGATGATTGATTTTATCACCCGCTTCCAAACCGGCTGTACCTTAAATTTGGCAAAGTTGGCGGTGACGGTTTGGGCGGCATTCATTGTGACGGTGCATGAATTCCCGTAACCGCTGCAAGCCCCGCCCCAGCCGGTGAACTGGTATCCGTTAACGGGGATGGCGGTCAGTGTGACTGCCGACCCAGTGGCGAAACTCGCACTGCATGTCGCGCTGCACACAATCCCTCCCACATTACTGGACACGGTTCCATACGTGACGTTGGCATTGCTGACGGTTAGGGAAAATACATTCACCAGAGTGTTATTAATTAAGGTAACGTTAGTCTGTGCCAATAGTCTGCCGTTCACTGACGCACCTGATTTAAGAGTGACTGCTGTTGCGGAGAGAACGGTACCCTCGACGTGTGCGGTTGTGCCAATTATAGCACCACCGGCAACTTGCCAGAATACATTCCCGGCTAGTGCGCCACCGCTTAGGACAACTTGTGCCCCTGAACCCATGGTTAAATCACCTGATATCTGGAATATCCAGACTTTATCGGCTGGGCCTGCCAGCGTCACAGTGGAATTTATTAAAACATTAGTACTCCATTTGTAAAGGCCAGGGG
>QJPH01000596.1 GCA_003242955.1 Candidatus Methylumidiphilus alinenensis | reverse complement strand
TGAGGGAAGCCCATAGGTGCATTATTATACGCGTTTAAATGATTGGTTGGCATACATTTCTGCAAAAGGTATGTGAAGCATAGAGAAATCTTGATATACAGCATTTTCATCTTAAAAATATACCTAAAACAGACATTCCGTTAAACCTTCAGGTTAACCGAATAACCTGTGCTATCATACCCACTACCAAGTAACTCTTTGATGTTGAAAATGCTGTATTTGACGAGTGTTTTAACAAGGCTTTAAATGGAACTTCAAATGTTGATACCAATGACATTGGGGAGTGCGCTAAAAACCTAGCAAAACGAAACCCAAAAATATTCAGCAAAATAAAATTCGATGATAACGATCTTATGGGTTCCATTGTGGCTCAAGCGTCAGAAGAAAACAACGCTACAGCCTTGCTCATGGTTGGCATGTATGATATAACAAAAAAATCTAATAATACCGGTAAAATGTTTGACCCAAGCAATCCTATAACCGGCTTTCAAAGCAAAGAAAAGCAAAGGCTCGCTGGTTGGCACGCTATTATTAAATCAGGAGAACTAGGGAATCCAGTTGCTGCTATGATAGGGGGGTCGGCTCTTTTATTTGGAGATTTAGATCCAGACATGAAGGATCATTATCCTCAACCTGACAAAGCTCTCGGCATTAAACTCTTAGACAGTGCTCACAACAAAGGAGTAGGTAAAGCATCACAATATCTAGCGATTGCTTATCATGTTGGTCTATCTGGTGTGGAAAAAAACCAATCCAAGGCTAAGGAATATGTTCTAGGAATGATTAAAAATACCTTATACTCTGAAAATGACAAACTCAACTATCTTCTACCCATGTTGTACGCCTTAGAATGCGCTTTTGGTAAGAACATTCCAAAAGATTTTGCTTGTGCCTTTGAGCTTTCTAAATGGGTTGCCGAGTTTGGGAAGGGCAAATATATGATTAATGGAAGATCCTATGCTGGTTTAGCCGCAGCCTTAATTGTGCAAATGCATGAGCCTGCGACTGGAATGGACTTAATTGTTAAAACAAAAGAAAATGAAGCAATATCGCGTCATTATTTGGAAATTTCAGTCAGTGAAGATGATGCACTAGGAGAGCAGTATCAAGCATTATTTTATGAAGCTGGTGTACAGGGATTCCCTATGGACAAAAAGAGAGCTGTTTATTGGTACGAAAAGGCATTGAATCATAAATATCTGGATGAAGATCAAAATTCTCGTTACTTATTAGTTAATTCGCTAAACCGTGCAAGATCCAACTAAAATCTTGTTCTGATTCCCACGCGCCGAGACTGTGAAAGCATTGCCATAAAGGGTAGGTTTAAACAAATGTCACAAAAGTCAAGCCTCTCCGAAAGGCATCATGACCTGCAACGCCCGGAAAATCGCCAAGTCGACAAGGTTAGGCAATGGGGAATTGCCTTGCCTTAACGGCCTGTCCGGTCGCGCCTATCACTGACGCACTGATAAAAACCATGGGACTTGAACCGGGTCGCAGGGCCAAGCCCCGCACGGGCAAATAAACCGCCATTCCGCCACTTGCTCTTTATGTCCGGTTTTCGCGTAGGCGAAAAAAGCCCGGATGGGTGGGGCCGGTTTAAGGGCCGGTTAAGGAAGCGGCCTTATCGTGAAGCCTTCCCGACTCAACGATAAGAATCCCCGGTATGAAACAATTGACGGCTGTTTTGTGTGTGCTGCTCGTTGCCTTAGTCTTCGGCGGTTGCGCCCACGGTTACGGCTACCGCCCCTATTATGGTCATGCGCCAAGCTATGGCTACTACCCTAGGCCGCAGCCCTATTATCAAGGTAGCTATTATCGCCAGCCGTACTATGGCGGCGAGCACGGGCATGGGCATCATGGAGACGATGACTGATGACCCCCGGCATTTTCGCGTAGGCGAAAATGGGTTCCGAGTAGCAGTGGAACGGTAAAAGCACTTAAGCTTGTCTAATTCGGAAAAAAGACAGCGACATCATAAATCGGAGAATCTCGCTTCCACCACATAACCCGTTATATGCCATATTGCCAGCAATACATTAAAACGGCAATACAGCAAAATGGCAATATGACTGTATTATTCGACGACATCAATGTTTTCTTTTGCGAACCAGTCCATGAGTGCTTCCTCAACGATTTTGTCCATCGGCCATCCTTTACGTCGCCCGCCCCGCTCACCGGAAACTCTCAACAGAGTCTTGATGCAATGCGAGGAAAGCCTATAAGTGGCTTTTTCTTTTAGAGGTGCTTCCGATGTCGTAGACGGTTTGGGGGCGTGAATGTTCGGCGTTACTCCACCAGACACAAAATCATCGGGGTTAAGATGCGGCTTATTAGTAATTTTAGCCAGTAGGTTCGGTTTAGTTGCCATCAATGTTCTCCAATGACTTGAAGGTTGTGGAAATAGTTAGGCTGGCGTAGCCATCAGGGAGATCGAGATAGATTTAGGCTTAAAAAGATTAGCCGTCCGTGAACTTCAAAATTTCGATTGTTAGAGCAATAACTTCGGCTGCTGCCTTTCCCGTTGGCTCGACTTCCAAGGGGCTTTGCCCCGTCGCAGCACTTTCGGCATGTACGACGCGCGTACAAATATGCGTATTCAGAGTACCCACCGGGATCGTGCGCGGCTCTACGGGTTGCTGATAGACGGACAAGGCTTCAACAATATCTCGTCCTAGTGCGGTTCGGCTGTCTTTTTTGGCGACAACGAACGCAACCCTGATTTCTTGATCCATTGCCTCTTTGAATGGCTTGGCCTGTTCAAGCAACGACAAAACATCTTCTGTTGCCTCAATGTCAACGGGACTTGGCCCCATTGGTATGAGCAAGACATCGGAAGCCAGCACGATTGAGCGCGTAATTGCGCCAATTTCCCCCGGCCCGTCGATGATGATGTAATCATAGTTAGGGAGGTGGTGTTTTACTTCCCTGTGGATCATCTCTGTCGGCAGCCCCACGACCGGAAACAGCGGGTCTGTTTCTCGTCGATTCACCCATTTCATTGCGCTTCGCTGAGTGTCAGCGTCGATCAGCAAAACGCGGTATTTCTGTTCTCCCAAAGTTAACGCAGTCGCGACACAAATGGACAGGGTAGTTTTTCCAACCCCCCCTTTTCGATTTATGAATCCTATGACTTTAGCCTTCATGGTGTGCCTTTATGCTGTAATGCCACTATGCCAGCAGAACGGCAATATGGCAAGATGGCGTATAGTTGACTCGATGCTTCATGCGTCTGCTGCCATCACTTGATACATTATTTGCTTGCCCGTCTATCATCTTGTTTATTAGCAGCGCCATAATGCCAGCAATATGGCTAAATGGCAGACAGGCATTTATCGGTTGAACTGCCATGCGGCACTGTTCACGCCAGTATGAAAAATGCCACTATGCCAGCAAAGTGGCATAGTGGCAAGATGGATTTTCTTTTTGTTAGGAAATGCCTCTCTGCGCCTTCATTCTTTGCCTGTCTCTCCTAATGGCATGTGGGCTTAATTACCATAAAGCCACAATGCCAGCATAATGGCATTATGTTAATCTGGCAATGTGGAATGATGGCAATTAGGCATCCATGAACAAGCCCGTCTATGCCGCGTGGTTCATATCCAATCTGGCAATTGCCGTAAAGCCATATTGCCAGCAAGCCAGTACACTGGCATTCATGTTGGACCGCCCAAAGATTCGCCGGTTAATGAGGTCCACACGTTTTTTTTTCGCCTACGCGAAAATATAAGCCGACATCGGCAAATCTCTCCCTGCCTTTTGTCTCTCATTGCCGATCAACCGGCCAGCTTCGTCAAGGCCAGCCAACCGCGACCACAACGCTCAAGTTTTAGCGACGCGAAAATCTTGGAGTTGATAGCTGAAACCGTAAGCCGTTCCTCTGACTGGTACATCCGTCAACTTGGCCAATGCCGGAAAGGGCAGGGAAGGGGAGTAACCCTGGAAGAGATGATACTGACACATTGAGAAACGAGCATGGCCTTGGTGTAATATCTATGGGATTGAAGTCTAAAAACCATAAGCGAGAAATTTTTATGCATATCGAAATTGACCTCGACCCTACACACACCCAACGGCTGCACCATTTGCAGGAAACATGGAGCCAGCCTTTGGATCAAGTCATTGCCCGCTTGATCGACATCGGCCACACACTGGAACCTGAAGATTCCGCCAAGGCCACCATGCTTGCCTCCGAGGCTGTACTTCGGCGAGATTGGGAAACGCAAGAAGAGGATGCCGCATGGGCGCATTTGTAAAAGGCGACATCGTAGTTCTGCCTTTCCCCTTCTCGGATTTGAGCGCAAACAAGCGGCGACCGGCGTTGGTGCTTGCCTCATTGCCCGGTGATGATATTGTCGTTTGCCAGATTACTAGCCAGATATGCCCCGATCCCTATTCCGTGGCTATCGAAGACACCGATTTCGTTAATGGTGGATTGAAACAATCCAGCCTAGTGCGGGTAAGCCGAATTTTTACGGCAGAATCCAGCATCGTGTTGTACCGTGCAGGAACACTTTCCGTGAGCAAGCAACGTGAAGTTCGCTCAAAAATCGCACGTTTGTTTAGTTTGGAGGTAACACCGTGAACATACACCCCGTCTTTTTCGGGCTGTGTATTGTCAACCATTGCCAATTTTAGCCAATGGTGTTAATTTCAAACTTTTCCTAACCCCGAGGTTGCCATGACGATGAACGTCAATTTAAGCCCACAGCTTGAGGATATGGTGAGGCAGAAAGTCGCTTCCGGCCTTTACACATCGGCAAGCGAGGTTGTGCGCGAGGCATTGCGTATGATGGAGGCGCAAGACCAGCTACGCGCCGCCAAGCTTGAACAATTGCGGCAGGACATCCGCGAAGGGCTGGAAAGCGGGGAGTCTACGCCGTGGGATGCCGATGAAATCAAACAGGAAGGCCGACAGAGACGAGCCGCCCGCGCCAACAGCAACCAAGAGGCTTAAATGCCTGTCATCATCAAAACCCCCCGCGCTAAAAGCGATCTTGTCGAAATCTGGGATTACATCGCCGAAGACAGCGAAGCGCGAGCGGACGCATTCATTGAACGCATCGACAAGAAATTTTGCACATTGGCGCAACGCCCCGGCATGGGTCGTTTGCGTGATGAACTGGCGGTAGATTTGCGGAGCTTTCCGGTTGGCCGGTACGTCATTTTTTACCGCCCACTCTTCAATGGCGTTAATATTGTCCGCGTTTTGCACAGTGCCCGTGACTTGAACACTGACTTTTTCGCCGAAGAGGACGACTGACCCACAGCCGGTTACATCGCCCTAGAAATCCGTTCGCGTAAATCCTGTGGCGGGGTTGAGTTGATATATTTAATCCCATACGACGTCAACCGACGACCACCGGACGATGTTTCGATCAAGCCTAATCGCGCAAGATAGGCTGTTTTTACCCAACCCCTCGATTATGCGGAGCACAGCATAATCGAGGTTATGCAGAGTTCAGGAATATGCGGAGTGGCGGATGTAAGGAGCCGAAAAGAAAGGCAATTCGGCTCCAATCACTCAGCATAATTATTGACCATGCAGAGATGCGATCAGCTTGTCTGGGACTTTGAAGTGCCCACTCTTAAGCGTTGGCGGTACAACGGCGCCCATTGCCTCAAGCTTCTCAGTTGGATCGGCCCGCAGATAGGCTTCAGTCGTTTGGATGTCCGTATGGCCGAGCCAGAGCGAGACCTTGCGGATATCCCCGGTGGCTTGCAGCACCACCATGGCTGCCGTGTGTCGCAAAACATGCGGCGAGATTCGTTTCTTGAGGTCGTAATAGAGTTTCTGAAAAAAACGTCGCTAAGGAAAATATGAGCTAAATCCGGCCTTCTTCGATAGCTTTGTAATAAGTGCGCCTGCCAATGCCTACTTCGGAGACTGCTTTGCTAACGCTTATGCCACCCTCAACGAGCTTTTGTACTTGCTGCAACTTCGTTTCTTCAATCGGTTTGCGGCCTTTGTATTTGCCATCCTCTTTTGCGATATCAATGCCTTCCCGTTGACGTTCCAGCATAATTCCCTTTTCGAATTCAGCGATGGCGGCCAGCAGAGTAAGCATCAATTGCCCTGTCGGTGATTTTGTATCCAAATTGATATTTAGAACCTCAAAGTCTGCACCCTTCTTTTTTATTTCTTCGGCAATACCCAATAAGTCTTTGGTTGATCGTGCCAACCGATCCAGCTTTGTCACAGTGACGGTATCGCCTTTACGGATGTAATCCAACAATTTTCTTAACTCGGGCCGATGAACATTACTTCCTGATAATTTCTCCTTGAAAATCTCTTGGCAACCCGCTTTGTGAAGCAACTCCATCTGGGCAGTCATGTTTTGCTCGGTAGTGGATACCCGGCAATATCCAATTTTTGATGGGATCATTTTCTGACCTTTTTGCGCATATAGGATGTGAGCATATTACAGGTTGTGCATTTAATCAATTTCAATTACAAATGCACAAATTAAAGCCGTATTTGCTTGTGCAGCTAGGCCTTGATCCAAATGCACAGCCCACAGGGTCAACGTAGTGAATGCGTCGGAAAATTAGGAAAAACCGTGCAAGAATTATTCATATCATTATCGGAAAGAGAAAACCTGAACCGATTTCCTTCGGATATCCCAGAAGATGATTTAATCGCCTTTTTTACGCTCTCAACTATTGATAAGGGATTGCTGTTGGATCGACGGGGGGATCATAACCGTCTCGGTTTTGCCTTACAGCTTTGCACAGTGCGCTATCTGGGGTATTGTCCAGACGACCTTGCCCACATCCCGCAGACCGTCACCAGCTATCTGGCAAAGCAACTGGACATAACATCTCCCGTTGCCTTGATACTTCAATATGGGCAACGGGAGCATACCCGGACCGATCATCTCCAAGAAATAGTTGATTTTGTGGGATACGCCAAGGCGAAACAAACGGATTTTGACGAGTTAGAAGCTTGGTTAACCGATCGGGCCTTGGAGCATGACAAACCCATGCTGCTGTTCACCATGGCGTGCGAACATCTCTACAAGAGCAAGATTTTAAGGCCGGGTGTCACTGTCCTCGAACGGTTGGTGATCTCAGCCCGACAGCACGCACAACAGCAAACGTATGACACAATGGCGAGCATTTTAAAACCTGACACATGCACCTTTCTGGACAGTGTTCTTGATGTTGACGACGCCATTGGCAGAACACCTCTTTACTGGCTTAAATATGGCGCCACTTCCAATACGCCCGACGACATCCTAAATGGCATAGAGAAGATAGAATATCTTCGGCAGCACCACATTGAAGATTGGAATGTTCCTGATCTAAATCCAAACCGGCTCAAATTCCTGGCTCAGCTAGGCCAACAATCGACTAACCAAAGCCTACAACGTTCGGCGCCCGAAAGACGGTACCCCATACTGGTTGCCTTTCTCTTACGCACCTATGAAGAAATCATTGATGAACTAATCGAACTGTTTGATCGCTGCCTGGCGGATTGCTATACCCGCGCGAAGGGTGACCTTAAACGGTTCCAATTTGGACACGCTTAATGATGGACCTCTGGTTGATCTTCCGTTGATCGCAAGGAAAGCACTTGCCGCTGTGGCGCATAGCTAATCAATCAAAGTCAATGTCGGGGGCGTATCTTTGCGTTGCGCCCGACATTCTGACGGTTGGTCATGCCAATGGGTTTGGGCAAATGCTATGGTGTCTATGATCCGGCGCTGGAATGTTGGGCAACGATGTGGAAAATGGGGCCAGGTCTTGCCTTTTGCCATTTATGGCGTGAACGCGCTGGGGATATCCGTCTGCGAGAAGTCGTCGCCCTTGAATAATAGGGGTACATTGAACCGCTTGGCCAGGGCATAGGAAAAGCAGTCGCCGAAGTTCAGCTTGGCCGGGTGGCGACCTTTGCCGTAGCGAAGAAAAGCCGCGATGGCAGAATCCGCGATCAATTCATCCACCGCCACGACACTCAAGCTAACATTGTTCCGAAGCCTTGTGAGAAGTGCCTCGGCACTGGCTGGTTGACGGGAATAAAGCACCATCATTAATTCAACCTTGCTTACACTGCTTACTGCGGCACAGTGAGCTGTCTCAAGGCGATCAAGATACAAGGGTCCGTCCGCTTCCGGCAATAAAATCGCCACTAAAGCACTGGTATCGACCACTAAGTCAGGTAGGAAGTCCATTTTCGTCGTAACCGATTATTTCGTCTGGGGTACGATGATCCAGCACAGGCATGGACCACAAGTCTTTCATTTGCAATGAATATTCTTCCCACGTCAATTTGGGCCGGGTTCTCGCTGTATCTTCGGTCACAGTTTTAGATACAGGTACCAAGGCATCTTTTATCATGGCGATAGCTTCCTGAGTTATGGATCGATGATGCTCCGCAGCGGTTTCCTTTAGACGATCATAGAGATCGTCGGGAACATTGTGCAATATCAAGTTAGCCATCTGAGACCTCTAAAAAATTAAAATGCTAGCGGATTACCTGTAAATCTGCAAATCATCAACTCAAAAGAAAACCCAGAAAACCAGTTTGCGTGATATAGAGTTAGCCCAAGCTCGATTCAAAACGATTTCACTCTTGATGTGTTGGTCAGGCTTGCCTCACGCGCTGGGCTGCATCCACGCATAGAATTAAAAGCCGCTTGAAAATATAGTGTAATAAACACGGTTATATGGCATTCTGACACTAAACAAGCAAACAGGAGATGAATGATGAATAAAACAGCGTTGGCAACTTTTTTACTGCCTTGAGTTTTGCCGTCAGTACCGCATCCGCCCAATTAATTACCTTCGATGACCTCGCCGACAATGGCACAGGCACTGCCATCAACTTTGGTTATGCTGGATTGAACTGGGATAGCTTCGATGACCTTAATACAAATCAATGGGGTCATCAATGGGGTCAGACTCGATTGATTTAACTCCTGAACTATCGATCCGCCGTTAGCGGCAACTGCCGAATCCTCACTGTCTTTTCTGTGATGGTCACCATTGCACCGCTTTCAATTTTGGATTGAACCAACGGCCATAGGTGTTGCAGTAGCTGGGCAATCTCTTTGCCGCGCAATCCCTCCCGGCGGATGCGTATCACCGAAGGAGCGGATTCATTTTCCACCGCCAATATCGTGTAAAAATCCGCATCCAATGTGATGACAGTCCGACAGTCTGCCCTAGCGTGTTCCAAGATAACACGGTCCGTCGCACGGGACATGCCCTGGCTATGGACATGTATGGCATCAAAGCCAAGCGACTGCAAGTGTTCCGCTGCCGACAGGGGAATGCCTTGGTCCAGCAAGAGCCGGGTCATGCTGCTTCTAAAGGATAGATTTCATCAACCATGCTCAACGCTGCAAATTCAAGGGCTTGCCGAATGTCTTCATCCTCCAAGTCAGGATATTCGGCTTTCAACTCCGCCCGGTCAGGGTACAACGCCACCGCCTCGACAATCCTGCGTACAGTCAGGCGTGTCCCGCGTAAACAGGGCTGCCCATTCAGGATATCGGGATGGGTGGTGATTCGGTCAAATTTTCGGTTCATGGCTGACTCCTCACTACCATTAAGTTTAAGCGTTTATCGGAACGCCAAGCCCCAGCTTGGCATCAGGGTGTACCGCGCCAAGCTGGGGCTTGGCGTTCCGTCAAGGGCTGATTTCAAATCAATGGGGTCAGACTCGATTGATTTACACTAGAAAGGCTGGTAGGCTTTGCCTCATCCAGATTAGCAAGGCATCATTTTCTAAACCACACAACGCCAAGAAAACCCTCTCAATATCGGCGCGAGGCAATTCGTAAAACCCATGCATGCCCCATTCAAATTCCAAAGTCACCGTAATTGGCACGAACACGGGCTGAGATAGCGCCGCCACTGCGGCTGGTTTTTGCAACGCGGCCTCGGCATCGTCTGGATCATTGATGAAGAACCGCGCCAACACATTGGTATCAACGGCTTTCATGCTTTAGTTTTAGCCGTCAATAGAGCCGCGTCGAAATCTGCCAGTCGTCGCACCTTGCCTTTTGAGTGCGCGGTAATCATGCCGGTACATGACACTGTTCAAATGGCCGCTTACACGGCGGCGGGGGTGGAATCGACGGGCGTTTCCGCAACGGCTTCCTGGTCAATCTCCTCGGTTGCCTTGTCTTTTTTCAACAGCCGCTGGAACAAGCCCTTCACCTGATGCGAGTTGAAATCCAGCAAGGTGCCGCCGGACTCGAAATGCCTGATGAACACCTCGCCAACCGCATAGGTCACCGACGCGCCGCTGATGGCGATGCTGCCTCCGGCCAGTGTGCCCAGCACTGGGATGGCCTTGGCGAGACTGACCAGCCCCTTGATTAGGAGGATGGTCGACGCACCGGACAGCAAAGCGGCGACCAGCGACTTGGCGATGTCTTCCTTGAACGGTACGTCGTAAAGCTTGGCGAGGCTATGCACCAGCTTGATTTGCAGAGCCGTGATGCCAGCCAGGTCGAGCAACGGCACCGGCACCAAGGCGATGCTGGCGGAGGCCAGCAAATAGTTTTGGACGAGGTTGTGGGCGCGGGCCAGCCGCTCGGCGTGGGCGACCGCCGTAAGCTTGTCTTCAAGCGAGATTTGGGAATCGGGTGTTGCCATGGTTTTTCTCCAGATTTAATGGTCAAGTTGAAAAAACGGGTGGCGCACGGGCTACCGTTTCAAGTCATATTGGTGCCTGAGCGTCTGGATTTCTTTTATCAGGTTGATACGCGCTGGCGTGGCTTTTAGCATCTTCAATTGAGCCTCTGAATCATTGAGTAGCTTTAAAGCTTGCTTGGTTTCCCCTGTTTTAAAAAGAAGTTCCGCCATATCCAGCTTCCATGATGGGCTTTCATTGAGCAGGGTTTTAATGCTGTCAAGCCTTGAAATCGCTTGGTCTGGGCGGTTTCTTCGCAGTTCCAACTGGATGGCATAATACTGCAATTGAGGATTCAGCCCGATTTGGGCTATCCCCCGATCCAGAAGGGCAATTGCCGCGTCAAGCCCTTTTGCATCTTTTACGGATGCTTGAATCCCGGCTGCGGTAATAAAGCTGCCGGGATTTGCTTGTTTCTCCAATTGAAAAAATGTATTAAAGTCAGCCAGCGATTGCTCAATATTTCCCAACTGATAGGCCGCTTTGGCGCGATATTCATACGGTGGCGCATATTCGGGGAAGCGTTTTATGTACGTGTCAAAATATGAAATTGCTTTTTCGAACTGGTTCATGCGAAAAAAAAGCAGGCCAAATTCGTAAGCAACAACAATCGGCGGCCCCAATTTTTCCGCATTACTGAAATCTTTAAGGGCTTGCTCGTACAGTCCGGCTTCGCTGGAGTAAATTGCTCCGCGCTCTATATAAAGCGACTGCTTGTCGGGGTTTTTTTGCAGGGCTTCATTAATATGATCCAAATGTGCGCCAATGCCTTCATGCGCCATCGCCAAATTGGCGTTGAAGGCTAGCAGGACAAGCGTAAGCTTTTTGGAATAGCTGTTTGTCATAAATTTGTAGCCCAGTTCGAATCATACATTGATCATCCCCATCAGCAGCCGCCTAGGTTTCATGGGTTCAGCTTGGAACCCATGAAACACCGGGCATGACTAGCGCGTCATAGTAAAATGGTCCAAAACATCGCCATTGGCATCAATGAAGTGTGCCTTTAGTGCCTTTCGCGATGCATCGACAATGACAGAACCTATGACCGGCAGGCCATGCCGTTTGGGTGTCGCTGTGCTGGCGGCTTGCTGAATATGTGCCGGATGTTGCAGCCATTCTTCTGCGGTCGTAATGCTGCCACCGCCAGCGTCTGTTTTTCCGGAACTGCCATTCACCGTGTAAACCACTCGATTGTCAACGCCGCCACTGGTAGGGCTTAATTGCGCGTAGCTTTCACTTCCCTGCCCAGAAGCGGGTTTATTCGGGTTGCCCTTCACCAACTCGGCGTATTTTTGGTGCGAGTAGGTGTCGGATGTTCCGGTATGGTTGTGAAGGTAGTAACTTCGTTCATAGGAATGGGCATGCCCACTGTAGACCAGGTCCACGCCATATTCGTCAAAAACAGGAACAAACTCGTTACGCATATCCCAGATGGGACGGTCAACGATATTGTTTTCCGTGTCGTCAGAGTCGTGATTGGCCCCCCGCGTGTAGGGAGGGTGGTGAAAAATAACGATGGTCCAATCCAAGGTGTTGGCCGAGAGATCGTTGATCAGCCACTGGCGCATGACTGCGCGCTGGTCCTTGTCTCGGGCGCTTAGTTGGCTGTCGAGGCTCACCACATGCACATTGCCTTGGTTAAAAGAATAATATTGCTCTGTGCCACTGGGGACGCCGCCTACTTCACCCTTGCTTGGAAAACTGTAAATATCCAGATAAGGCATGGTTCCATGCGCTTTGTTTGCGCCATTTATCCATGTATTCGGGTCGGATGATGAGCTAACCCCAGGGTCGTCGCGAACTACCGTACCGCATGGCGCAAGTGGTGTGCCTGTACGATCTTTGATGTTGCAATAGTCAATATGGGCCGTGCCCATCTCGTGGTTGCCAATCGTCGACCACATCGCCACATTCTTCAGAAGATTTTCGTACAGGCTGAATACGGCTTGCTGATAGTTTGTATCGCTGCCATTCAGATAGGCATTGTCGCCCAGCATGAGGAACATGTCGATGGACTCACCGCTATGCTTGGCCACATAGTTCAACATGCCATTATAAACGGCCTTGGCCTTGCCTGCGTTACCGGAATCCTCATCCGTGCCGCTGCCCGAATCACCGACAATCCAGATGCGTGTGTTGCCGTCACGGGGTACTCTACCGCTTTTTGGGGACGTGGTGAAATATTGATCCACTGGGGCCTTCACTGCGCCCCCTATTGAATAGTAATACTTTGTGTCGGGCGCCAAGTCAGTGATGAGAGCCTCCTTGTGATTTCCTGCCGTTGTTGTCGCCTGTACTTCTCTATCCAGTTTGTCAATGTCTTGGCCGAGACACAGCTTTTCCGCATCTCCCCGCCATTTTACTATGGCACGGGTGTCCGACACCTGTTGCAAGAATAGCCGGGTCGTGGCCGTTTCCGTGCCGTCGCAAACAGCGTGATGCTCTGAATTGGCTATATTGGCAGAACCAGCAGGGGGCGGGTTGCAAGCCATGGACAAAAATATCAGGGAAAGGAATGCTTGATGTTTAACGTATCTCATTTATTTTAATTCCCATGTGTTATGGTCGGTAAAAAGCGATGCTTCGGTATTAGGTTTATTTGAAGCCTGCTCCGCGATTATAATTGGAATATAAGTCACGGCAAAACTCGACCAAGCGTTCGTAGACTTCAGGTTCCGATAGTAAAGCCAAATGACTGGAAGCTTCAACCTCGATCATTGAAAAATTGGGAAGACGCTCCTGCCAGATTTTCCAGTGATTCTTTTTATCCAATTCGTGCTGATAGCCAGAAAGCACAAAATAAGGTTCCATATCACCGAGGTACAACCCGTTTTTGTTGCGGAAATAATAGCACTCCACCGAGTTGGCATCGGGTAGCGGGGGGATTTCATAACGATGGGCTTGGTGCGCCGACTGAACCTTGGACTGTTTGCGGATTAGGCCATCCACCTGTTCTTCGGTGTAAGGCAAGCCGCGGGTTTTAGCCATTGCGATCAACTGCTGCAAAAAAGCCTTGTCTTCGAGTGAGACATCCAGTTCATCGCGATGGATCAGGGTTGATGAAAACGCTTCAGGATTCTGCATGATCGTGGTTTGCAGGGCAATGTTGACCGCCTGTAGAAAATCGTTCTTTGGGGAGGCTTTGGGTTCTTTAATATCGCGGGTATCGAAAGTATCCAGCATCACCAGCGTTGATGCCGATTCCCCTAGTGCCTGCAATTGCCGGATGACTTCATAGGCAATTAGCCCCCCCAGGGAATACCCCCCTACATCGTAAGGCCCTAGCGATTGGACGGCTTGCATGGCTTGGATGTAATAGGATGCCATCGCCTGCACCCCGACTATCGGGGGGTGTTCGCTCATCCATCCTCTTGCCTGAATGCCATAGAAAGGGCGCTCACACGCTTCAGCCAAAATATAGTATGGCTGAACACCGCCCAGTCCGCCGTGAAACCAGAAGACCGGTCGTCCTTGGCGGTTTTCATTCAATAAGATGAGTTCGGGGAAGCGAACGCAATGTACGCTTTTTGCCGATACCGGATAACTGGCTGAATAAATCCTGTCCAGGATGCCGACGTGGTTTTTTCTCAAGTAGCAAGACAACCGCTCGACAGTGTTATATTCAAACAGGATGCTGGAACCGATTTTTTGGTCTATAGCTTTTTCCACGAAAGTCAGCAAATTTACCACACCCAGAGAAGTCAAGCCTAATTCAAAGTAATTTCGGTTTGAGTCAATCTGATCTGTCGGGCATCCCAAGTGGCGGGCCAGTTGGGCCTTGAGTAGGCGCTCCAGTTTTTCTTCTGTGCAAGCATTGCCTTCTCCATCGGCATCCAGACTTTTCTCAGGCCAGCGGCACTGGGAGGTTTTTGCAAACGCGTAGGTGGGCAAATGCAGGCGTTGCAGCGCGTCCCTCCCGTATAATGCTTGCCAGTGAATTTTTTCTCCCCTAGCCCAGCGCCCGGCAAGCGCCGCCAGCGATGTGGACCCCTGGTTTTCGGCAGGGCTAACCCGGTCTTGCAGTTTGCCTTTGCCGCGCCAATGATTTTCCATCCGGGTATCTTGCAGCGTCGCGTTACGCCCTAGCCATTCCAGTTTCTCGGCCAGTTCTTGAACTGTTTCGACAAGAAAAATGCTGCGATGCTTCATGGCTTCCCTGCCAATTTGCAACGTGTAGGCCACTGCGTTCAAATCCACCTTGGGATTCTGCCGAAGCCAGCAGGCTAGCCGCCGCGCAGAGTCTGCCAAGCCCGTGTCTGTCTTCGCCGACAACGGGACAAGACAGGGCGCGGACCGCACGGTATTGGACGATGCGTTTCCACGTAGGTATTCTTCTAAAATCATGTGTGCATTGGTACCGCTGTGTCCTAGCGAGGTGACGGCTGCCATGCGTGTATTGCATGAGTTTGTCGGCCATTCCCGCAAAAGTGTGTTGACAAAGAAAGGGCTGCTTTCAAAGTCAATGTGTTCGTTAGGCTGGACAAAATTGAGCGAGGGGGGAATCAACCGATGTGTGAAGCCTAGCAAAATTTTGATAACGCTCAAAACGCCGGACGCTGCCGTGGTATGGCCGATGTTGGCTTTGACCGAACCTATTGCGCAGTAGTGTTTTTTCGCCGTGAATTGTCGAAAGCTGTGGTTCAGGGCATCGACTTCAATGGGGTCGCCGAGCTTCGTTGCGGTGCCATGCGTTTCAATATATTGGATGTCTTCGACATTAATTTGGTGCGCCCGGTAAAGTGATGACTGTAATTGGCTTTGCGATAAATAACTCGGCACAGACATGCCGGCGGTTTGTCCATTCTGATTGATGCCTATCGCGTCGATGGCAGCGTACACAGGATCCATGTCACGCTCGGCATCGTCTAGGCGTTTCAAGATCACAACGCCTGCACCGTCCCCTACGACCATGCCGTCGGCTTGGTTGTCAAACGGGCGGCACGACTCTGTCGGCGAGAGCATTCCGGCGCTGTTCATCATGATAAAGGCGCGGGGATCGGTGTAAATCGTTGCTCCTCCGACAATCGCCAAGTCTATTTTTCTGCTGCGCAGGTATTGGCAGGCGACATCCATTGCCACCAGCGAAGAGGAGCATGCGGTATTGATTGTCAGCGCGGGGCCTTTCAAATCCAGAAAATAGGCAATGCGCGACGATAGCACACTGGTGTCGGTGGCTAACACGCTGTGCGAGGAAACAGTCGATGACTGCGCCCCGCCGCCGACGCTGCCGATGAAGATGCCCACCGGTTTTTTTTGCAGTGAAGAGGGGGCGATGCCGGCATCTTCGAGCGCCGTGTAGGCTTCTTCCAGCAACACCCGCTGGGGAAAGTCCATGGCTGCGGCTTCGTCCTTGCCAATGCCAAAAAACGCGGCGTCAAAATGCTCCTTGCCCTGCATTCGCCCATAACGGGCGGGAACCGGCACTTGCGAATGATCTGCGAAGAAATCCAGCCAGCTTTGCTCTTGAATGTGCTGGATGCAATCTTTCCCTTGGCTCAGGATGTCCCAAAACTCCTCGGGGTCGCAGGCCCCGGCACATCGGCATGCCATGCCGATAATAGCGATTTTTTCCGATGCTAACCGGTCAGTTGTGGCCTTGCTGGGTTTTTTTTTTGCGCATCCCCTGCGACGGTGATGCCCAGCGCTTTAAGGTGATCAGCCAGCGCATCCACAGAATTGCATTCAAATATGACGCTGGTCGGCAGGGTCAGACGGAACTCGGTGTTGATGGCTTGCATCAGTTCGACAGAATGGATGGAGCTTATTCCCAGCGCATTGAATTTTCCGCTGGTCGGAAAGTTTCCGCTCTGGATGCCAAGCGTATTGGAAAACAGTTCCAGTAGCTTTGTTTTCAGGGGGTTGGGGGGCATGGACATGCCGGTTGTTGGTTGCTGGATGCTAGAGGGCGCAGCGGAGTTCCTGAGCTTGTCCAATTGCTGCGGATGGTGCTTGCCTAGGTAAATTTCCAAATAGCCGGTCAGCGCATCTAAAGTGTTATGTTCAAAAATCAAACTGGTTGGCAATTTAAGTTCAAACTCTCCGTTGATCGCCTGCAATAGCTCCACTGAATTGATGGAGGTAATCCCCAGATGTTTGAATGTTTCAGCCCGATCCAGCGCGGCCTTTGGCAATGAGAGCGTGGTTTCAAACAGTTCGGCAAGCTTGTCTTTCAACCGGGCAAAGTCGGATGGGTTTTCGATGTTCTCTGATGGCTGCGGCCTGCGGCGCTCGTCTGGATAGGCATCCGCCAAGAGGCTTTCATCAAGAATGGGGTAGGGGACGTGGCCGACGGCAAGCATTTCCTGCAAGGCCAGCGGATACGGCTTTGGGGTGCGCAATTTCCCCATGTTGTACTTTTCCAACTCGGCGACATCGGAATATTGGTCTTTACGCAGACGGAACAGCATATAGCTCAACCAGCCTCGGTCAATCGCAACCGCGTTGTTGGCATAGTTTCGCCATGAATCCCGCACCACTTGCGGACAGTCCTTGAGATTTTCCTCGTGTTCTGGATCGTGCTGGAAATTGGCGATTTGCGGTGACACGTCAATGAGTTCGTCAAGCACCAAGTGGTGCTTTGCCAGATTCCTGGCCCATTGTTCTTGTGTGGGAATGTAAATATCGATGCTGGGATCCTCAATGGCGCCATGCAGGTTGGCAATAAAGTCCATTAACAGGACGCGGCCATGATTTTTCAACGAAGATTCGATGTTCTTGAACAGTCCGTCTTTGTCGGCGACTAGGCAGCTCACTTCCAAGCCGATGACCACGTCATAATCTTGGCGCGGGAACGCAACTTTGGAGCTATCGTGGTTGAAAATGCGGGCGCGGTCGGACAGCCCTTTCTGTGCGATGCGGTGGCTGCCCAAATCGGCCTGCGCTTTGGTGATGGTAAACCCGTCGGTGCAGATGTGTGGGTAATAGTGGGCGATTTGTATCACGTCCGTGCCGTGGCCGCAGCCAATGTCCAGCAGATGTCTAATTTGCGTGAAGTCTTCCTTGAAAAACAGCACTTGCCGCATTTCAATCTGTTTGCGTTGGATCAGCGCCATTTCCTTGCGGTATTGCTTGGGGTTTAAAAAGACGCGGGTCATTGAGAAGCCTGGTGTCCGTTCTGGAAACGGGCAGAACGTCAGGTAATCCTCATAAAAATCTTGGTCACTGGTTGCAGCGCAATAAGTGAACAGTTCGACCGCTTTCTCGCCGGCGCTGCGGCTTGTGTCAGGGTTTGCATTCATCGTTAGGTTTTCGCTTATAAAGTTTGTCTCTTGGTGCGATTCTTCTTGGCATGGCCCATGGACTGGAAACATGCCCGCTGGGTCGGATAGCGATGCGCGTTGGACGGCGGGAGGCGCAGCCTGCGCTTTGTCCAGCCAATATTCCTTAAGCTCAAACGGGTAAGTGGGAAGGTGCAGGCGCACCGCCTTCCCCGTGCTTGTCGGCGGCCAAGCGACGCAACGCCCTTTTGCCCAGTCTTGGGCGAAGGCATGCAAATCCCCGTCCGCTGCGGCAGGCAGCGGGCAGGGCGAATCCTTGCCGGATTCGCCTGCAAACACGCCCCTAGGCACGGGCTGGCCGTCAAGGTAAGCCTCCGCCTGCCGTATCCACTCGTCGCGGGTTTGGGCGATAAACGCCACGCGGGCTTCCATCGCATCCCTGCCGACGCGCAAGGTATGGGCGACGGAGGCCAACGGGTAGGCTGGGTTTTGTCGCAACGCAGCGAGCAGGTGGGCGATCTGGGTGCGGCATTGCGTCGGCGTTTGCGCGGAAAAAACCAGTATCTCCGGTTTTTCGCAAACCGGGGCAGGCATGGGTTGCGGTCGGTACTCTTCAATCAGCAAGTGGGCGTTACTGCCGCCCGATCCGTAAGAGTGCAGGCCGGCTAGGCGCGGCCAGGATTGCGGCGGCCAGTGTTGGTTACTTGCCGCCAACCGGCAGGGTTGGCGCTCCGTCTCCAAGTCGGGGTTGGCCTGCCGGAAACCGCGAATCCGGTAAATCGTATCGGTCTGGAAGCTGCGCAAAATCTTGAACAGTGCACCGAACGCAGAGGCGGACTGCATATGTCCGGATGTGGGCTTGAGTGTGCTGACTTTACAGCCGCCGTCGCTTAAGACGACACCGCTTTCTTGCGCTAGGATTTGCAGTGCGCGGTTGAATGCCCGCCATTCGGCGATATCGGTGATTGGGTTGGCCATGCCTTGGGCTTCGATATAACCCAGTTCGCACGGGTTTAGGCCGGCTTCGCGGTAGCATTGCAAGATCAGGTCGGTGTGCGAGGCGACGTTGGGCGCGGCAATGGACATGCCGCCCTGACCGTTGAAGTTGACCGCGGTGTTTTTTAGCACCGCGTAAATCGCGTCCCCGTCCGCTTCGGCTTGCGCCAGCGGTTTCAGCAGGATGCTGGCGACCCCCTCGGCTGGCAGGTAGCCGTTGGCATCAGGGCCGAAGGAGTTGACCGCCTCGGTGCGGCTCATCTGTCCCATGGCGGACAGCGCGATGAAGGTTTCGGGCCGCAGTAGCAGGTTGGCGGTGCCGACGATGGCCTGGCTGCTTTCACCTGCCCGCAGCGAGGCCACCGCCCGATGGATGGCCACCGCTCCACCGGAACACATGGCGTTCAGGTATTCGCTGGGGCCGCGCCAGTCAAAAAAATAGGAAATCTGGTTGGCAATCATGCTAGGCGCGTTGCCGATGCCTTGGCTTTGCGTTATGTCCCACTGGGGGGGTTTAACGTATTCGTTTTCCTCTGCGCCGACAAAAACCCCGGTGTGCGTTTTGCGCAGGGACTCCGGCGCGTAGCCGGCGTCTTCCAAGGTATGGTATACCGACATTAGCAGCAGGCGCTGCCGTGGGTCGAGCAGTTTTGCGTCCTTGGGCAGCATCTGGAAGAAACCGGCATCAAATCCGCTAATCTGAGGAATGAAGCCACCCCATTTTGTGTAGCTCTTCATTGCTTGCGCACCGCTGGGGTCATAGTGTTTTTCCCAGTCAAAGCGTGTTTTTGGAATCTCCTCCAGCAAACTTTCATCATTGTCCAAAGCTTGCCAGAAATCGCGCACGGACTGGCATTTTGGCAGGTAGCCGGAAAGCCCGATGATGGCTATCGGAGCCACTGGCGGCAAGGGGGCGGCGGTCTCGGTGGCGGGCCGGTCACAGGCTTTTGGCTGGGGTATTTCTGTGATGGCGGGGTTGCCTGCCAAGGGATTGGCTCGGTCGACTGCCACCTCGCCTGGTTTTGACAACTCAGCGATCCGCTTTTCGATCTGCTTTAATATTTCCTGGGTATTCATAACTCTCCTAGAGATAAGCCGAGACAAGCCTGCGCAAATAGGGGAGCGAGGATTTCAGCATGGTGTAGTCCACGCCAAAATCAACGAGGCAGGCGATGTCGTCGACGCCCGCCTGTAGCGCATGGTCGACGATGGCTTTTGCCTCTTCCACAGTTCCAAACAAAGCGGCGGTCTTAGAATAGCGATGGTAAGCATATTCTAGCATTTTGGCCTTTTCCGCCTCGCCTATATCATCGACACCCTTGCTTCTGCCTAGCCCCGATTCGACATGCGCGTCGAGAAAGCTTTTAATATATTCCGTGAATGGCCGCTTGATGGCGTTGTCCACGATTTCCTTGTTTTCATGCAGAAAGGTGTGCAACATGAGCGAGATGACACCGGTTTGCGGGTCGTGGCCGGCTTCTTCGCGGGCCCGCCGGTATAGTGCGAACTTTTTTCCCATCGTGTCCATGTCCACCCCGGAAAGCATCGTGAACACGTTATACCCTTGCCTTCCCGCATAGGTAAACGCAGCATCGTTTTGCACTACCAGCAGCCATACATTAAGTTCTTTCTGGACGGGGCGAGGATACACCCGGATGGGAATTTCAACGCCTTTAGGCCCTGGGAAGTTCACGGTCTCGCCGCGCCACAGCTTCTGCACAATGGGAATGCGCTCGTTGCAAACGTCCTTGCGGTTCTCATAGGTATTTGGCGACAGGATGAAGTCTTTTTCCTGCCAGCCTGAGCCGAAACCCAAATCTACCCGTCCGCCGGATAAGATATCGTTCATGGACCAGGCTTCCACCACTTCCACAGGGTGGTGCAACGGCAGGGAAATTCCGGCTGTACGAAAGCGAATGCGCTCGGTTTGGGGAATCAGGTAGGCAGCCATGATCGAAGAGTTGGCGAACACCGAACTGTGTTCAAAAAAATGCCGCTCGGGCAAATAGACTGCCGTAAAACCTTCGCGGTCGCCAAACAGCGTTATGTCCCGCGTAAATTCGTATTTTTCCCGGTTCGAGATGTCTCTGCGGGCATCCGAGAAAAATAAAAAACTGAAGGAAACCGACCGTCGGGCAGGGTTTTGCAAGGGGCGCTGGATTTGAGGCTTGACCCCCAACAGTTCTTCCATAGTTTTCATCGTTAATACCTCTAAACTTCAACGGGTTCCGCAAACAGTTCAAGGATGCGCCGTGATAATGCCTGGATTGACGGGAAGTCGATCAGCCACATTGGTGAAATCTCCCTCCCCAGCTTCTTTTCCAGGCGGATGGCCAATTGGACACCAAACACCGAGTCCATGCCGTAGTTCTGGAAAGCCTCCCGCTCATCCAATTCTTTCAGCTTAAGCAGCTCGCAAGCCACATCCCGAATGGCCGCTTTGATGCTTGCCAGCTTGTCGGCTTCAGTTTCCTGACCGGTCGGACGGAATGGCAAAGGCGGTTCCGCCGGGGCGGGGGCAAGACCTGCTGCAGGCGGAATGTCTTGCTTGGGAAAAAGCAGACGGTGGATGCGCTGAATCAAAGACGGCTCCAGCAATTGAATTTCCTCCAAGTTGATGGCTTTCGCCAAGCACTCCGCAGGCAGTGGCCTTCCCTGTAAGGCTTGCTGCTCCCAAGCGCCGATTTTGGCTTCCCAGTCATTGCCGGACAGGGCTTCCGGTTGCCCCGGCCTACCCTCGGTTTGCACATCCATGAACCGAGACACTTTTGCTAGATCGCGGACGGCCCAGACGGCTAGCATGTCCAGCCTTTGGGCGGGACAACGGCCTAGCAGCGGGAAAGCCTTTTCAATGGAGATTAGACCAAAGCCATCGGCTTGGATTTTCTGCCTGCGCTGGTTGTCTTGGCTGGCGTGGACAGGATCGGAAGTCCAAGGCCCCCAACAAAGGGACACGGTGCTGCCTGAACGTTGGCCTAGGTCTTTAAGGCGGTTGCGGTGGCTGGCAAACTGGTTCAGGAACGCGCAGGCGTAGCTGTAGCCGGCCGATCCGCGTATGCCGAACGCCACAATCGAAGAAAACAGTATAAAGAAGTCCAGCGGCTCGCCTGCGGTCAGTTCGTCCAAGTGCAGGCTGCCTTGGGTTTTGACCGCCCCCATTTGCTGGAACGATGCCCAGTCCATGCTGGCGATCAGGCCGCCTTCCACTGTGTTGGCCAGATGGATGACACCGTGAATCGGCCCAAGCCGCTGTTTGACATCGGCATAGGTCTGCCGCAGCGCGGCGCGATCAGCTATATCGACGGAATAATAATGCACCCGCCCTCCCAAGGCTGCAAGCCTCTCGCATTGTCCCTGCCGCCGCGAATCGTAGGCGCTTCTGGACAGGATAACTAAGGTGGATTGATAGTGCTTGGCTAACTCGGCGCAGACTTCCTCCCCGACTAGGCCCAACCCGCCTGCCAGCAGGTAGGTTTTGCCGGCTTGGAACAGCGGGGTTGCCACGCTGTTGAAGCCCGTTTGAACTCTGCGGTTGATCTGCCGCCGCGATTGTTCGTAACGCACCCTCGGGAAAGTCTGGCTCTGGAATATCTGCGCCCCCTGCGCGGATTCCCGGCGGGCCAGTTTTTGGGCAACCGCATCATGCCCGTCTGCCAGCCATTCCTGGGCCAGCAATTGCATGCCTGTCACTTCTGGCCTTAGACCATGGCAAGCGATCAATGTCCATGCATGGTTTGGGTTTTCCATCATCGCCGTGCCGAGCAGGCCGGGAAGCGCTTCGCAATCCAAACGCGGCACTGCCGGGTCGCTTGCGTACAGATAGTAAATCTGTACCGGCTCTTCCCAATCTCTGCGCATCAGGAACTGGCTAAGATGGTAAACCGCCGCGATGTCGCCGTCGGCGGCTTGCACTGCGGAACTGGCCTGCGGCCCTAGGAACAGTACGACGGCGGGGGAGGGCATCAATCGATCCAGCACCAGGCCTTGGGCGTGGATCAATTGCACTTGCAGTGGCGCGGACAACCCGGCAGCCGTCTGCAATTGGTTTAACAGTTGCGCGAACGGTTCCCGATCCCACGCATCCGTATACACCGCCCAGACCACTTTGCCGGCAAACTGGATTAGGCGGGCTTTCCAGTCCACCCCTGCGGCCAGCGGGGCATCAATCCAGTCCTCCCGAACAAATAGCCAGTCTTGGCCCGACGTGGCGGCCTCCTGGCCGGTCGGCTGTGAAGCCAATGCTGTTGAATTAAGGAGGAGGTCGGCATCCCTATGCCGACTGGGCATACGGTTTGTCTCGGCGGCAAAGGGTTGCCGCCCTACGATTTGGTATGTGAGCGTGCTTAATTCAACAGTATTGCCCAGCCTTCCCCCGTGAAGGGAAGGAGTTAATTCAACAGAGGGGGGACGGTTCTGGGCTGCTGCGGGTTCCACCCAGTATGACTCTCTGGCAAAGGGGTAGGTGGGCAGCGGCAGGGTTTGGTGGCTTTGGGAAAACATACCGCAGAAATCCAGCCCATAGCCTTGGACGTACAACTCGGCAACAGTGCTTAGGCTTTCGATGTAATCGTCCGCCACCGGGGTTTGTCGGCATTTTTCCAGGCATTCATTGAGATGCCGTTGTAGCGCAGCCTGTTCGCGGGTGCTGTCCTCTTGCAATTGCGCAACATAAACGTCGCGCACCCGCCCGGTCGCCAACCACTGTCCCAATATGCGACGCAGGCTTTCCAAAGAGTCGGCGACGCAGGACAGGCGATGGTTCCAGTGCTTGCGCTTCGTCAGTAAGGTGTAGCTGAGATTGCCCAAATCCACCGGCTCGCCCAGTGCGTCGGCCTGTGCGCAAAATGCCAGAAGGTTTTCCGCCTGCCGAGCCAGCACGTTCTCGCTGCGGCCAGACAGGGCAATCAGCCAAGCGGGTTTTTCGCCGTGGCGGCGTGGGCTTGCGGGGGCTTCTTCAATGACCAAGTGCGCATTGGTTCCGCTAAAGCCAAACGAACTAAGGGCTGCGCACCTGATGCCTCCACCATCGACATGCCAGTCTCGCAGTCTGGTGTTGACATAAAATGGGCTGCCCTTGAAGCGGATTTCTGGATTGGCCCGCTCGAAATGCAGCGAAGCCGGCATTTTACGGTGCTTCATGGACAGCAGGATTTTGAACAGTCCGGCGACACCGGCCACCGGGCCGACATGGCCTATGTTGGTTTTGACCGAGCCTAGGGCGCAATACTCGGCTTTGTCCGTGTAGGCGCGGAAAGCGCGTGTCAAGGCACTGACTTCAATGGGATCGCCAAGTTTTGTGCCTGTCCCGTGCGCCTCGACCATTTGAATGTCGGCGGGGTCAATGTGGAAGCGGTCGTAAACGTAGCGTTCCAAGCGTTCTTGCGACTTGGCGCTGGGCGCGGTGATGCCGTTCGTATTGCCGTCCTGGTTGATGCCGCTGCCGCGAATCACGCCGTGGATGTGGTCGCCATCCGCGACAGCGTCGCTCAAGCGTTTCAAAGCCACCACACCCGCGCCTTCGCCCGGAATAAAGCCGTCCGCCGTTTCGTCAAAACTGCGGCAACGGCCCGTTGGGGACAACATGCCCGCCCGGGTGCCCGTCTGGTAGAACGTGGGCGTACACATCACCGATACGCCCCCGGCTAGAGCAAGCTTGATTTCCCGCATCCATAAGGCTTGGCACGCTTGGTGGATCGCCACCAAGGAGCCTGAGCAGGCCGTGTCCACGGTGACCGCTGGCCCGTGAATGTTCAGGTAGTAGGCGATGCGCGCTGGAATGACCGATGCCGAGTTCCCCCAGAACGCCTGGGCGGGCGCAGTCCCGGTGTCAAACAAACGGACGTAGTCCGAGCCACCGTAGCCGACAAAGATGCCGTATGGCTTGCCGTCCGCGCTATCATCGGCATAGCCGGCGTTTTCCAAGGCGCTCCATGCAGTTTCCAAGAAAATTCGCTGTTGCGGGTCCATATAGGCGGCTTCGGCCCCGGAAATTTTGAAAAACAGGGGGTCGAAGCGGTCAATGTCGTCCATGAATCCGCCATCGACGCGAAAATCGGGATCTTTGAGTTGGCTAGGCGAGAAAAATTTGGACAAATCCCAGCGCGAGGCGGCGCACACCAAGTCTTTGCCGGCTGCTAGGTTTTCCCATAAGACATCTAGGTTGGGAGACCGGGCAAACTGGCCGCTTATGCCCACAATCGCAATAGGCTCTTGGGCGAATGTCGCGCTGCTACCGACCGTCGGGCTTTGCCCATGCATGGCACCGGCTTGCGCCGGGTCACTTGTGTTGGCATCGCCGCGCCGCGCCGCGCAGTCCCCCCGCGTTTTCGGGGCAGGGACTGTCGAATGCGCGAATGCGGACCGCAAACCTCGATGCGTGTCGGCGATGTAATCCCGTAGCTTGCGCACCGAATTGTAGTCGAAGATCGCCACGGTTTCCAAGTCTAGGCCGAGGCGCTGGTTGAGTCGGCGGATGAAGTTGATGCCCAGCAGGGAGTCCAGCCCGTAATCGGCAAATGACTCGTCCATTCCGATGTCGTCGCACTCCATTTGTAGGGCTTCGGCGAGTTCCGCAACGAGCACTTCGGCAATCGAATTTTGCGCATCTTCAGTTTGCGCCGCCGTCCCGTCCAAGCCGTCGCCCAAGGGTGCCACGGCTTCACGGCTATTTTCCGCAATGATGATTTGCTGCCCAAAGCCATGCTCCGCCTGCGCGGGAAAAGTCACACGGGCAAAGCCGGCCTCCGCCAGCACCCGCGACCAGCTTTCCGGCTGAAGGCCCGGTATGCCGGGAATCCTCAACTCGGCATCGTCGTATAGCCACCACCCTTCTAGCAAGCCGAACGTCAAGTGGACAAACAGAGATTTGTCGCTCATTTCATTAATCAACAGCAGTCCGCCGGGGCGCAAGGCGGAGCGGGTGTGGCGCAAGGTGCGTCGAACGTTGCCGGTGGCGTGCAAGACATTGGTTGCAATGGCAAAGTCAAAATGATGGAGTGGTACATCTTGTTCGGCCAAGGGCTTGTCTATGTCCAATAACTTGGTCGACAAATAAGGGTTGCCCGGTGCGTAGTGCCGCTTCGCATGGTTCAGGAAGACTTTGGACAAGTCGGTATAGCAATACTCGGCTAGAACCTGCTGGAAAGGCCGCAATTGCCGTAGCAAGCCACGGGTGGTGCCGCCAGTCCCGGCACCGATTTCCAGAATGCGAATGGCGGCTCCGGGGGCCGCCTGCATGTGTGCCTGGATGGCCGCGACCAGTGCGTCGCCCAACACGGCGTTGAAATAGTCAGACACCAGATTGTTCTGATAAATAGCTTCGACCAGTTCCATGCTGCCATTGGGAAACATGATGTCGGTGACCAACTTTTGCCCAGTCAGAATGGCCGGCAGCCAGCGCAGGCAAGCCTCCACCAAACCAATTTGCGCCCGCTGGTTGGGATTTTCCAGCCAACGCGGCTTTTCCCTGCCCCATTCGTCCCACAGGGCATCCAAGCAGGCGATGTCTTGTTTGAAGCAGAAAAGCTTCCCATCCTGCCGGTACAGGTATTGCCTGTCAATCAGCAATTGGATGCTTTCATCGAGCCAGCGCTGGTAGAACGCGGGAATCTTGTGGCGCGGGCTGCGGGCTGCAGCGAGCGCAACCATTGAGGAAACCGCAATCTCGCCGGATGCCTCCGGGCTTTCCACCCAGGTGACAATACCGGCCTCGTGCAGGTTGGCCCATAGCAAATCAAACAGCAAGGCTTCCATCCTAGTGTTTTGCAGATCGCTGCTCTGCGCCTGTAGTTGCGCCAGCAACACATCTTTGTGCGCTGGCAATGCGCCGCCTTGTTGCGTAGGCTGACATTGCGGGCCGTATTCTTTGTTGGCGAAAGGATAGGTCGGCAAATGGACGCGTTTGGCGGGCTGGCCATAGCTAGCCGCCCAATCCAACGCTTGCCCCTGGCACCAGCGTTGGGCGAGTTGTTCGACTGGCGCGTCCGGTGCAGGCGGTGGGCTATCTGCGGCATTGCGGGATTGCGCGACACCCTGCCAACAACCCGCCACATTTTGCCCGTCAAGGAACGCTAACATTTTCTGCGCCAGTTCGGAAACCGTTTCGGCGGCAAAAACCAGCCGGAATCGCATGGCCTCCCGCCCGGTTTGCAGGGTGCGGGCGATTTCCGCCAATGTGGCGGTCTGGTCCAAAGAACCGTTTTGCAAGCGCTCAAGAAAAGTGGCGTAGTCTTGGACCAGTGTGCTCAGGCTGCTTTCTGTCTTGGCTGACAAGGGAACCGGCCAAATTTGCCCGTTGTTTGCCCTGCCGCTAGGCACAGGGGCTGACGGACTATGCTCTCTGACGACCAAATGGGCATTAGTGCCACTGTGGCCGAACGAATTGACCGCCGCCATGCGCGGGGCACCGGACGGGGCTTGCCATGCCGCCGCTTGGGCATTGATGTAAAAAGGCGAGCCTTCGAACTCGATCAGGGGATTGAGCCGATTGAAATGCAGGAGTGGCGGAAGCTTCCGGTGCCTCATTGACAACAAGGTCTTAATCAGGCCAATGACACCCGCCGCCGCCGAAGTGTGTCCGATGTGCGACTTGGCACTGCCTACCGCGCAGCAAGCCTGCTGGCGGGTCAGCCTTTTAAATGCCCTGGCCAAGGCATTGGCCTCCACCGGGTCGCCGAGCTTGGTGCCGGTGCCGTGGGCTTCGATGTAGCTGATGGCCGCCGCGTCGATGCCGAATTTTTGGTAGATGTCGGCGATCAACTGTTCTTGGGCCAGGCCGTTGGGCGCTGTGAGGCCGTTGCTTGCTCCGTCTTGGTTGATGCCGGAACCGCAAATCACACCGTCAATGCTGTCGCCATCGGCTATGGCGTCTTCCAAGCGCTTCAGCACCACCACGCCGATGCCCTCGGAAATAACCGTCCCGTCCGCCGATGCGTCAAATGTGGCGCATATTCCGCGCGGCGACAGCATCTCCGCCGCTGACAGATTAATCAGCGCGTCTTGGTTCATGCAGGCGTTGACACCGCCGGCCAGAGCCAAGTCCGACTCGCCGCTGCGCAGGCTTTCACAGGCCAGATGGATCGCCACTGCGGAAGAAGAGCAGCCAGTGTTGACCACCAGCGCCGGACCACCTAGGTTTAGGCAGTACGACAGGCGGGAGGCGACCAGTGCGTCGGAAGCACCGGTGAAACTTCCCTGAAAATAGCCAGTCGGTTCGGCCCCGATGATTACGCTGGTTTTGGAGCCGCCCAGCCGAGCCGGGTTGTAGCCGGCGTCCTCAAACGCTTTCCAGCCCTCCTGCATGACCAGGCGCTGATGAGGATTCATGGCATGGGCTTCACGCGGCGAGAGATTGAAGAACTGCGGATCGAAGCCGTACCTGTCCGGCAAAATCCCGCCCCATTTGCAATAGCTTTTGCCCGGCTCTTTGGCAGGGCTGAAATAACGCGCCTGATCCAAGTATTGCTCGGGGTATTCCACAATGCCGCTGGTTCCTTGGATCAGCTTGTCCCAGAACTCGGCGATATTCAAGGCCCCTGGAAATTTCCCCGACATGCCGATTACCGCAATGTCGGCGGATGCCGCCGCGACATGCGGACGGGGTTCTGGAATGGCCGGTGCGGGTTCGGCGGCGGGCAAAGCCTGTGCCGCAATGTCTCCCCGGTAGCGCTTGATTAAATGCTTGGTGAGACGCGCAAGCGAGGAATACTCAAAAATGACCGCCGTGTTCAAACGGATGTTCAAACGGTCATTGATCAGGTTGACAAAGCGGACGCCCAGAATGGAATCTAGCCCATATTCGGCAAACGCCAAGTTTGGATCAATATTCTCTCTTGGCGCCTTCAAAGTGTTTGCGAAACTGTCGGCGGCAATCTCCCGGATGTGTTCGTCAATGTCGGTTATTTTACTGACCGCCGCAGAATGTGCAGCGGCATCTGTTGGCCTGTGATAGTTCATCAGCGCCAGCACCGACGGCGACGGCCTGAAGCACAGGACTTGTGACAGCGGTGTCGGCTGTTGCAAGGCGAACACAAACCTTTCAAAGCAGGCGCAGCCTTCCTCGTCATCCAGGCAAGAAAAGTTTTGCGCGGCGGGGCTTTGCTTAAAGGACGACCGCCAGAATCCCCAGTTGATCGTGCCGACAGGGAACTTGGCACGGCGATGCAGCGCCTGCGCCAAGGCGTCCGAGAATGCAATCCCGCTGGCATAGGCTGAATGCTTTGCCGCGCCGGAAAAGGCATACGCCTGCCCGGAAGAAAAATAACACAAAAAATCCAGCGGCTCGTTTTCCAAAGCGGCGTAAAAATAGACACTGCCTTTGGTTTTCACGTCCAGTATGGCTCTGAACGCGGCTTCGGTAGTTTTGTCGATGGAGTTGTCGGCATCGAACAACAGCGCGGAATAAAGTGCGCCGTGAATGGCAGGATACTCCCTTTTGACGCACTCCACCGCCTGCCGCATGGAATCCAGGCATGTGGCATCAGCCTGGATATAGCTTGGCTGATCGGCGAAGCCGGCAAATGCCTGGAGCGCCTCTTGCACATTTGCGGCCTGTTCCGCGCTTCGTCCCAGCCAAATGACACGCGCCCGATATTGGCTGATGAGATGGCGGCTTATCGCCCGCCCTATCGTGCCGGCCCCGCCGAGTATCAAGTAAACGCCGCCTTGCCTAATCGGCGAAAATGCAGGGTCAGGCCAAGCCAAGTCGTAAAACGCTTGCCGGTAGCGGGTACCTGCCCGGATTTTGATAACTTCGCCTTGACTTGAGGCTGGCTCGCGGACAATGGCCGCCAGCAAGGTTTGGCGCAGCGCAGGCTGCGCCAGATCCTGGCTGGACAAATCAATATTGCGGACGGCGAAGCGGTGATTGCCCTGAGCAATGGCGTAGGCCAAGCCGGTCAGTCCCGCGCCTTGGGGGCGGACGGCTTCGTCGGCCAGGGCATAGTTGTCCAGCGTCAGGATGTAGGTGTCGATGGTATGAGGCTGGTGGTTATGCGCCGTCAGGTATTTGACCAGCCGCAACAGTTGGATTTCGTTGCGTTCCTGGCTGCACGCCAAGGCATGCAGCGGCAGGCCACCGGGTTCTGCCTCGTCCAGAGAAAGAAAATACAGGCAGTCAATTTCTCCCGCCCCGCGCAGGCAGCTTGCAAACCCCGACGTGTCGCCGATGCCGCACAGCCACTCGGCGGCGGAGACGTGTCTGGTTTCGGATGCCAGCCGGATCAGGATGGTTTCGACGTCACGGTGGTGTTCCGCCAGAGCCTGCTCCAGGCGGGACGGAGACTCGCCGCACACGATCAGCACGGTTTGCTGGGAGGCCTGAACACGCTGCGGCGCGTCGGCTTGGGCATCCCAGCGGGCCAGGAAGCTGATGCCCCTTGCCTGTTCGGGCGCATCGGGACAGGTCGGCGGGGAGGCCGCCCGCACAGGCTGCGGACTTGGTTTAGGCTGCGGCACTGACTCTTCATGCCAATAGCGCTCTTTGAGGAAGGGATAGGTGGGCAGGCTGATGCGATGCGGGTGCGGCACCCCGTCCGACTGGTGCAGGCGGTTCCAATCGACGGTAAAACCCATTGTCCACAGTTCCAGCAACTTCGGATATTTCTTTTTCGCCATCCAGGCATCGAGCAGGGCGGCGGCGTCTTCGTCCGAATGCAACAAATTCGACGCTGCCGCGCCGGTTTTTGCAGGCGACTGATAAACATCCTCAAGCCCTGCAACCCCGTCGCCGACATCTTGGGCCAGAAAGGCATCCAGCTTCTCTTCCAGTTCCCGCATGGAACTGGCTATGAAGCCTGCGCGGGCATCCATCGCCTCGCGCCCAACTTGCAAGGTATAAGCCAGATTGGCAAGATTAAAACCCCGAGGGCTTGCATCGACCGGTGTTTTCCGCAGCTTTTGCAGCAACCGGGCGGCAACAATGCGCAGGCGCTCCGCGTTTTTTGCGGACAAAGGAACGATGGCCGGCTGCGCCGATTGCTGCAACGCATTTTGCCAGGCGGGGGGAATGTATTCTTCAATAATGACATGGGCATTCGCCCCGCCGGCACCAAACGAGGACAGCCCCGCCGTTCTTGGCGCGTATTGAGTCTCGCCGTTCACCTGCACACGGGGACGCTGCCAATGGGCCAGGCCCTGCTGCACCACAAACGGCGTGTCCTTGAATTCAATGGCCGGATTGAGGGATGCGCTGTGTAAGGAAGGGGCCAGTTGTTGATGCTGCAATTGCAACAATACCTTGGTCAGCCCGGCGATGCCGGCCGCACTTTCGCAATGGCCGATGTTGGATTTGATGGAACCAATCGCACAGCTTTGCGGATGGGCCGCGAAGCCGTCCGCCAGCGAGCTTTCAAACGCCTTTGCCAGTGCTTTGATTTCAATCGGGTCGCCTAGCGCGGTGCCTGTGCCGTGGGCTTCCACATAGTTGACGGCGGCGGCGGAAATGCCGGCCCGGCGCAGGGCCTCGGCCACCATCGCCGCCTGCGCGTTGGGATTCGGCACGGTGTAGCCGTTGGTTCTGCCGCCGGCATTAACGGCACTGCCTTTCAGCACGGCATAGATGTTGTCCCCGTCCTTGATGGCTTGCGTCAGCGGCTTGAGAATGACCGCGCCCACGCCCTCCGCCGCGATGAAGCCGTCCGCCCCGTTGCCAAACGATTTGCATTCGGGGCCTGCGGAGAGCATCCCCAACTCGGTCAGGCCGATGTAGTGAGTGGGGGCTAGGATCAGGTTCACGCCGCCGACGATGGCCCGCTGGCAACTGCCGCAATACAGGCTTTCCAGCGCGACATGCAAGGCAGTGAGCGAAGCCGAGCACGCCGTGTCCACCGCCATGCTTGGCCCTTGAAAATCAAACTGGTAGGAGACCCGGTTGGCTATCGAGAAATGGGCGGGCTTGCCCCGGTAGCTGGAGTTCATCGCGCCGACAAAGACCCCGGTTTGGCGGTCGCCGCCAAAATTGTCCGGGGTATAGCCCGCGTCTTGCAGGGCTTGGTAAGCGCACTGCAAAAACAACCGTTCTTGGGGGTCCATGGCTTCCGCTTCACGCGGCGAAATACGGAAAAACAAAGGATCGAAGCAGTCCACGTCATCAAGAAAGCCGCCCCAACGGGTATACATTTTCCCCGCTTTGCCTTTCTGGGGGTCAAAGTATGCCTGCCATTCCCAGCGGCTGGCGGGAATTTCACTCACGCAATTGTTTCCTGCTTTCAGTTGCTCCCAGAGTGCATCGACATCCGGGGCTTTTGGATAGCGCCCGCTGAGGCCGATGATCGCCACGTCAAAGACGTTCAAGCCTTGCTTCCCGGCTCCGCTGTGGCCGTTGATGGATGGTCCGCCTTGCCGGCTGGCTTGCAGGTTTCGGCTGAAGTCGGTTTGCCTGCCTTCCCGGCGCGGCGGCGGTTCGGCGGGCCCCAATACTGTTGAATTAAGGGGTAGGTCGGCATCCCTATGCCGACTGGGTACACGGTTTGTCTCGGCGGCAAAGGGTTGCCGCCCTACGATTTGGAACGTGGGCGTGCTTAATTCTACAGTATTGTCGGCGGGCCCACCCTGTTCCAAGCCGACTAGGCGTGCTAAAACATCCTTCTGCGTCTGTAGAAAATGTTCCGCCAAGGCATCAATCGTCTGGACTTCAAAAAACAGTGTATTGCTGATTTTTTTGAAATCCTTGCGCAACGCGTTAGCCAGTTGGACGACTAGGATAGAGTCGATGCCGTAAATTTCCAAAGGCTTGGAAGAATCAATTTGGCGCGGGCTCATTTTCAGGGTGTGCGCCACCCGTTGTTTGAGGTAATCCGTGGCTTTTTCGCGCAGCAAGGTCTCGCTGAAAGCGGCGGCTTGGCTGTGCGAGGTGGCTGTAGGCGTTGTTGTGGGCGTCGTGGCGGCTTCATCGGCTATTTCCAGTGCTGGCCGCGTTTGGCGCACAATGCCGTCGCTTTGCGCGGCGATGATTTGCAGCCCCAGCGAACGGGCATTTTTTACTGGCAGGCAGGCCAGTGTGAATCCTTCCTCGCCGAGTATGTCCAGCCAAGTTTCAGGAAACAGGCCGGGGCTTCCCTGAATCCGCAAGGGCGCGTCTTCGTAAAGCCACCAGCCTTCCAGCAAACCGAAGGTAAGGTGTGATAGCAGCGAATGCTGGCTGAGTTCGTTCAACAGCAAAACGCCGTTGGTCTGCAAAGCCGCCTTGGCATTGCGCAAGGTATTGCGAATGTCCTTGGTCGCATGCAGCACGTTTGCCGCAACGATAAAATCGTAACGGTCTGCCGACACACCGGTATCCGCCCCCGCCTGTGCGGCCAGGGGCTTTTCCACATTGAAAATCCGCATCGACAGGAACGGCCGCCCCGGCGCGTAATGCTCCTGTGCATGCAGCAAAAAGGCCCGCGAAAGGTCGGTGTAGCAATATTCCTCAATGGCACCGGCGAAGGGCTGGAGCCGAGGCAGGATGACCGACGTGGTGCCGCCGGTGCCTGCGCCGATTTCAAGAATGCGCAGACTGGGTGACGGCTGGCTGGCGGAGGCGTTCTCGCTTAAGCGTTGTTTGATCGCGGACACTAAAAAGTCTGCCAGCGCTTGCTGGAAATAGTCCGAGACCAGGTTGCCCCGATAGATGCCTTCCACGAGTTCCACTGAGGAATTGGGGAACATCACGTCGGTTGCGGCAAGCCGACCGGTGAGAATGTCCGGCAGCGCCTTCATGCAGGTTTCGATAAGGACGATTGCGGCTTTCAGGTTGGGGTTTGCCGCCCAGCCGACTTTAGCGTTATCCCACTCGGCCCACAGCCTGTCTAGGGCTTCGGCGTGGCCTGCCGGCCGTGCGACTGCGTTCAAAAGGCGCAGACTTTCCTGTAGCCAACGCTGCAAGTAACCGGGCAATGAGTGCTGGCCTTCGCGCAAGGCCAGAGCTTGCAAGCTCGCGTCCAATAGTCTGAACAGCAGCGCGTCCATGTCCGGGCACTGTGACGCTTCCTCCAGCCGCCGCCATTCCGTCTGGGCATGGGGCAAGCGGGACTGGCTTTCGGCAAACCGCTGCCGGACTTTGTCCAAAATGGACGGGAGCCTAGTCGGGTAGGCCGTGATGTCTTCCGTGCCGCAGGCTTGTGCAAGAGCTTTGGCGGTCAGGGCTTTAAACGGCGCCAATTGGGTAAACGGCGAAGCGACAAACCGGCTTAGGAATTCCATAGCCTCCTGTGGCTCGATGGAGCCTTCGTCGTCGTCTTTGCGGCGATTATGGTAGGCATCGTCGTTGACAATGCCAATGGAACCCCAGTAGCCCCAGTTGACCACTTTGACCGTAGGCTTGTGGTAGCTGCTGCCGTTGCTGAAGGTGTAAGGCCATTGCCGGGCTAGCTTCAGGGCAAAGGCATCTTTGAAGGTGCAGCCGGCGGCGTAATTGCTTTGCCCTGGCGCACGGGAAAAGGCTTGCATAGAGGAAAAGAACAGCACGAAGTCCAGAGGCTCCTTGCGGAAGACACGGGCCAAGCAAACGCTCACATCGACTTTGGCCGACAAGGAGTCCATGAAGCGCTGTTCGTCCATTCTGCCCAAACTGAGGTCGTTCAGCACAATGGCCGAATGCACCACGCCATGTATTTTCGGATGGAGGGCTTTGATTTTACGGCAGGCTTTTTCCATCGCGGCGAAATCCCGCGCATCGGCGGCGATATAGCTGGCGCTCGCGGGATTGGGCAACGCGTCTAGCCGCCGCTGGATGGCCTCGTCCTTTTCGCGCCGCCCAATCCAAACGATCTTCGCCTGATGGCGCTCGATCATAAAGCGGCTCCACGCTTCGCCGATTCCCCCTGCACCGCCGATGACGACATAAACGCCGCCGTTTTGGTATAGCGAAGCGGCTTGCAAGGAATCAACGTGAATCAGCGACTGGCGGAACCATTCCGGCCCGCGCACGGCGTACTCACTGTGGCTTTGACGGTAGGCCAAGGCCCGCCCTTCCGGCTCCACTGGCAACGCAAACAACGTTTGCAGAGGCCAATCCTGTTCGGAATCCAAATCGAGCAAGCGAATTTTCCAGTGCGGGTATTCCTTGGCCAAACTGCCCACCAGCCCGTGGACACCGGCGTGGGTCGGATCAGCCTCGTCCTGCTGCGTCAAATTCTGGGCGCGGAATGTCAGCAGAGTCCATTCCAGCCCGAGTTCGTCGAAGCCCGTGGCAAGCAGGGCTTTGATGATGCGGAACAGGAACAGCACACCTTGTTTTTGCGCATCAATCATTCCGCCGTCTGGCAGCCACGCATCCTTTGCGGTCACGGCCAGGGTGCTTTCCGGCGCGACCCAGACCAGATGCTCGAAAACATGGGCCTTCAAGCACTGGCTGATCGCTTCAATCGAATCGGAGTGGGACACCGGTGCATGGATGGCTTGGGGATACACTTGGCGGATGGCCTGCATTTGCGCCGCCGTGGCGCCGATGACCAGCAGGCGGCAACGGTAGTCCGGCATCAGCCCGGTGTGTTCGCCGGTCGGCACGACATTCCAAACCGGCGTAAGAGCATGGAGTGGAATGGTTTGGGCCGCTTCGCCGTTAAAAGCAGCCTGCGGTACTGCGGCCGGCTTTTCCGCGCCCCGCGCCCGCGACGACAAGCCCGCCATCCTGACCCGGACATGGCCTTGCCGGTCGCACAGGTCTATGTCCAGTTTTTGCACGGTGTCGGCTGGCGAGCCGCCCGGAGCGTAGCGCAGCCATGCGAGCATTTCGTCCTCGCACCCGCCCAGAATGTCCAGTTGTTCCAGCGCAAACGGCAGGCTGGGTTGTGCCTTATCCGGCGTTGCGTCCAGAATTAGGCCGATGGCGGACTGTACGGCGGCATCTAATAGCGTTGGGTGCAGGCCGTAGGCTTGGCGCTGGCTATCCATTGCCGCCGGCAGGGACAAGCTGGCAAGCGCTTGCCCCTCGCCCAGTGCCACATATTGAATGCCCTGCAAGCACTCGCCATGCTGAACACCGGCTGAGCGTATGCGTTGATAGCAGGCTTCAGCGCCGAGTTCACGCGGGGTTTGTTGCCGCAGTTGCGCAATGTCCAGCAGCGGTGGCTGCACCGGGACAGCACCCAGTATTTCCGCCCTTCCCTCGGCATGGACAACGGCGACTGGGGCTTGGTTTGCAACAGGGTTTAGGGATTCTGTGTAAATTTGATAGTGCAGTCCGTTGTCTTCGACCCCGGCTATTCGAATATGGACTTGCTGGGCTTGATCGACATAGAGGGGCTGAATCCAGGCAATGTCGGTGAACCGTATTGCGGTATCGATGCCCGTGTCATGCCCGGTTGCGGCCAGCGCTGCCGCCCTCGCCATTTCCAAGTAAACCACGCCAGGCAAGATTTTGCGCAGCCCCTGCCCATCCATGCGCACGAGATGGTCGGCCAGAAAAAACTCATCGCCGGTCAAGTAGGCGGTGTAGCGCTGCCCGGACAAGTCCGAGGTATTTTCGTGGAGTAGCGGATGCTTGCCTAGTGCCCGGCTGAACGTCGGGCGGTCGGAGCTTGCTGCGGCATGGAGCCAGTACCGCTGCTTGGCAAACGGGTAGCAGGGCAGGGCGGCGATGCGCCTCGGCCTGCCCGCCGGGTATAAAAGACCCCAGTCCAACGGCACGCCTTGGCGGTAGAAATCCGCCAAGGCATTGAAAATCAGTTCGGCTTCATCGGGCCTTGCCTGGGCCAGGCTGCGCAAACGGCTTTCGGCCAGTTTCCTTTCCGCCCCAAGCGCCGTCTCCGGCTGGTGGGCTAGTTCGGTTGTGTTGGCGACATGGGTTTGCAACACCAATAGCCGTGCCTGCAATGCTTCGACATCGTGCGCTACGATGGCTGCACGATAGGCGAAATGGCTTCTGCCTACTTGCAGGGTATAGGCGACATCGGCCAGCGAAAAAGACGGGTCGAATTGATGTTCGTCCAGCCATTGCCATATACCTGCCACGCGCAAGGCCAAGGCTTCTGGCGTTTTTGCCGACAGCACAAACAGATAATGGGGCGGCCTGCCGCCTGCGGAAGCGGCAGCGGTGCACGGCGGCTCTTCAACCACCACATGGGCGTTGGTTCCGCTCATGCCAAATGAGCTGACCCCGGCCCGCAATGGCTGGCCGTCTAGGCGTGGCCAGTCGCGCAATTGCGTGTTGACGTAAAATGGGCTGTCGGCGAACGCGATATGCTCGTTAGGCGTGTTGAAATGCAAGGAAGGAACCAATTTTTGCCGCCCCAGGCACAGCAGCACCTTGAACAAACCCATCAACCCGGAGGCTTCCAGCGTATGCCCGATATTGGTTTTGATCGAGCCGATGGCGCATTGGCGTTTATCCACCCCATAATGGGCGAAGGCATCCGTCAACGCGTGAACTTCAATCGGGTCGCCCAGCTTGGTCCCCGTGCCGTGCGCTTCGATATAACCAAGCGTGTTCGGGTCAAGCTGGAAATGCCGGTAAATGTCCAGCAGCAAAGCCGTCTGCGCCGGGCCGCTGGGCGCGGTTAAGCCGTTGGTTTTGCCGTCATGGTTAATGCCATAGCCGCGAATGACGCCGTAAATCGGGTCGCCGTCGCGCAGGGCATCCGCCAGCCGCTTTAGCACGACCACGCCGACGGCTTCGCCGGGGACGATCCCCTGCGCATCTTGGTCGAAGGTGCGGCATTTGCCCTCGGGGGAAATCATGCCCACTTCGTCCATGGTGGTATGCGCCGTCGCCGTGCTCATCAGCGAAATACCGCCCACTAAGCCCAGTTCGGAGCCGCCATCGCGCAATCGTTCACAAGCCATCACCAAAGCGGCCAAGGACGAAGAGCAGGCGGTATTCACCGTCACACTGGGGCCGCGCAAATTGAAAAAATATGAAATGCGGGCGGCCATCGCCGACACGCTGCGGCCCGTCAGAGAATGGGGGTTGATCTCCCGGTTGCCGGTTTCGCTCAGATAATCGCCTTGGGTGCAACCGATGAACACGCAACAGGATTTTTCGCTGAGCGCCTCCGCCGGATAGCCGGCATCTTCAAACGCCTTCCAGCTTTCCTGCAATAGCAGGCGCTGCTGCGGGTCCATTTGTTCGGCTTCTTTCGGCGAGATTTCAAAAAACAGCGGGTCGAAGCAGTCAATGTCCTCCAGAAAAGCCCCCCAGCGCTTGCGGCTTTCCGTCCCTTCCGCCTGCCTTGCCGCGTTCCACCGTGACCAAGGAACCTCACCCACGGCATCCCGCCCCTCGCTCAACAAAGTCCACATCTGCTGCCAGTTTTGCGCACCCGGCATCTGCCCCGACAGGCCGATCACGGCAATATCCGCCGATGCCTGTCTGTTTGCCACAGGTTCGCTGGCGGCTTGGAGCGGGGAAACCGGCTCGGCGACGGGCAACGGGGCCTGCTCCAACTCACGGAAAAGCTTAAGGCCGGCTTCCGGGCTGATTTGCCGGTTTCTCACTTGTTCTAAAATGGCTGCTTTTGAGAGGCTCATATTCTTCTAACGTTCAAAATATCTGTAGGTGCGAATTCATTCGCACACAAAGCATTGATTATACGAATTAATTCGCACCTACAATCATTCTAGCTGCCGGATTTAGGTTTAGAGATAACCGGTAATCCAGCAAAGCGGACGATCAGCGGAAGTGTAAATCTCACCATTATTAATCAATGTCCAAAATTACCAGCTTTCTACATCTATTTCCACCGTGAATTTATCCATAAGCAGAGTTTTCACGCGACGAAATCCTGTGAGAGTTTACGTCTGTTTGTGCAAATTAACCCATATCACCTCGTTTCTTTCTAATTTTTACTTCCGTTGACGAGTGCTTGGAGGTCAACAATCGCTACGCAAACCTGTTTTCCGTCCAACATCGCGAAAGCCTAGGAATGCCGCCACCGGTCGGCAGTCACACTGGCATGGAAACTGCTAGATTGATTACCCCAATGACTCGCACCGATGATGAAACCAGCCATGACTGCGATAACCGTAAACGAACACGCCAAAGCGGAAGCCCAAGCCAATGGCCGCCGCGATTTTTTGACTACGCTCCTGGCCACCGGATTTGCGTTGGCCGTCCGTCCGGTCCGTTCCGAAACCCTCATCAGCACTGACACAGAAGGACTGGAGGCCGGTGCGGTGCTGATCCCGGTCGCTGACGGGTCACTTCCCGCCTACCGCGCCAAGCCCAAAGGCAGTGGACCATTTCCGACCCTGTTGGTCGTGCAGGAGATTTTTGGTGTGCATGAACATATCAAAGACATCACGCGCCGCCTTGCGAAACTGGGCTATCTCGCCATCGCGCCAGAACTTTATTTCCGTCAAGGTGATGTATCCACGCTGGCGAGCATCGACGATATCCGCGAAAAAGTCATCTCCAAAGTGGCTGACAAGCAGGTTCTGGCCGACTTGGATGCCTGCCTCGCCTGGGTCGCCTCGAACGGCGGTGATGCCGACCGGCTGGGCATCACCGGTTTTTGCTGGGGCGGTCGCATCGTCTGGCTGTATGCCGCCCACCAAGCCAAGCTCAAGGCCGGAGTGGCTTGGTACGGCAGGGTCAAAGGCCCGACCAACGAACTCAATCCCAGACAGCCAGTGGATCTAGCGGCGGAATTGAAAGCCCCTGTGCTGGGCTTGTACGGAGGGAAAGACCAGGGCATTCCTGTCGAGTCGGTGGAGGAATTGCGCAGCGCCATTCAAGCGGCTGGCGGCAACGCTGAGATCCACATCTACCCGGAAGCCCCGCACGCCTTCTTTGCGGACTACCGGCCAAGTTACCGCCAAGAGGTGGCCGAAGACGGCTGGCGACGCTTGCAGTCATGGTTCAAGCGGTTTGGGGTCTGACGATGCGCGACGGCCTTGGCATTTAATGCCAGAGCCGCTGGAGGCGGGACACGCCGCGAACCCGGCGTAGGGTGAGACGTGCCTAAGCCGCTTTGGACATGGTTTCTATCGCCGGAAAAACCTTAAACCATAACATCTAAATGAGGACACACCATGGGATACCGCAGATTGGGCCGGTCTGGCCTGAAAGTGAGTGAATTGTCATACGGCACGATGACATTTGGCAATCCACTCGACCCGGCCAGCGCCCGCGAACTGCTGGCTGTCGCCAAAGATCATGGCATCAACTTTTTCGATAGCGCCCAAAGCTATTCCAAGGGCAAGGCCGAGCAGATCTTAGGCGACGCGATCAAAGAATTGGGTTGGGAGCGGGGCAGTTTTGTCGTTTCCACCAAATTCTTCCGGGGTTTGGCCGACGGACCCAACCAAGGCCGGACGCTTAACCGCAAATACTTGCTCGGTGCCATCGACGGTTCCTTGCAGCGCCTGGGACTTGATTATGTGGATTTGGTTTATGCCCACCGTCCCGACCCGGAAACACCGATTGAAGAAACGGTTTGGGCGTTTCACGACATCATCAACCGGGGCAAGGCTTTGTATTGGGGTACTTCGGAATGGAGTGCGGAGGAAATCCGTGCCGCCTGGCAGATCGCCGAGCGTCACCACTTGCATAAGCCTGTGGTGGAACAGCCCCAGTACAACCTGTTCACGCGGCAGCGGGTGGAACGGGAATATGCAAGACTGTATCAGGATCAAGGGCTTGGCCTTACCACTTGGGGGCCTTTATCGGCGGGCCTGTTGTCCGGCAAGTACCGCGATGGCATTCCCGAGGACAGCCGCGCCGCACGGTCCACGTTTGGCCGTTTGAAAGAGCGGATTGCCGACACCGCCAAACGCGAAGCCATTGAGCATCTGTCCGCCGTGGCTGACGGACTCCAAGTCAGCCTGGCCCAATTGTCGCTGGCCTGGGTGCTGCTGAATCCCCATGTCTCCGCCGTAATTACCGGCGCGACCAAGGTGGCGCAATTGAAGGGCAATTTGGGGGTGCTTGAGGTGCTGCCTAAACTTACGCCTGACGTGGTCGCGCTGATCGACCAAGCCATTGCCGGGGGCAACGACTTGTTAGCCCCGTCGTCTTGAGTGTGTTCTGGAGCCGAACCGCAATGAAGTCTGCCTATTTTCTGACGTTAATCCTCACGATGACTTTGTTTTTAGCGAATGCCCCTTGACCAAGGCATAAATCGCCGGAATCACGATCAGCGTCAACAGTGTGGACGAAATCATGCCACCCACCATTGGTGCGGCGATGCGGCGCATGACTTCCGAACCCCTGCCGTTACTCCACATGATGGGTAATAATCCAGCCATGATCGCCGCCACGGTCATCATCTTCGGGCGCAAACGCTCTGCCGCGCCTACCATCAAAGCTGAATAAAGGTCGTTTGTGGTGAATGGCCTTTCCTCCAGGCGGCAGCGTCCCAACTGTTCTTGGTAGGCATGATCCAGATAAATCAACATCACCACGCCGGTTTCGGCGGCCACCCCGGCCAGCGCGATGAAGCCGACTCCGACGGCGATGCTGACGTTGTAATCCAATAGCCAAAGCAGCCAGATGCCGCCGATCAGCGCGAAAGGCACGGACAGCATGACAATCAGCGATTCTGCCAAGCGCCCGAAGTTGATATATAATAAGATAAAAATGATGGACATCGTTAAGGGGACGACCAATTCCAAGCGTTGTATCGCCCGTTCCATATATTCAAATTGACCGCTCCAAGTGATGAAATAACCGGAAGGGATTTTTACTTCCCTCTCCACCGCCTGTTTCGCATCCGCCACATATCCAGCGATGTCACGTCCGCGCATATCTACAAAGATATAAGCGGATAGCATGGCATTTTCCGTGCGTATGCCCGGTGGGCCTTTGCTTAAGGAGATGTGTGCCAACTGACCAAGCGGAATCATCGCCCCTCCCGGCGTTGGCACAAGCACATGCGACCCAATCGCTTGCGGATCGCCACGGAGTTCGCGGGGGTAGCGCACGATCACGCCGAACCGTTCACGCCCCTCGACCATGGTGGTCACGGTCTCCCCACCGATGGCAGTGGAAATGAGTTCCTGCACATCGCTCACTGGCAGGCCATAACGGGCGAGGGCATCATAATCTGGATCGATATTCAGATAATAACCGCCGGTGATGCGTTCGGCATAGGCACTGGTCGTGCCGGGTACAGTCTTGACGGCTTGCTCGATTTTCTGAGCAATTCGTTCAATTTCATTCAAATCCTTGCCGAACAGTTTGATGCCTATCGGGGTGCGTATCCCGGTCGCCAGCATGTCGATGCGATTCTTGATCGGCATGGTCCAGGCGTTGCTGACTCCAGGGATTTGCAGGGCCAGGTCCATTTCGGCAATCAGTTTGTCAACCGTCATCCCCGGTCGCCAAGCCGATTCTGGTTTGAGGTTGACGATGGTTTCCGACATTTCCAAGGGGGCAGGGTCGGTCGCGGTCAGGGCGCGGCCGGCCTTGCCGAACACCGACTCCACCTCGGGAAACTGCTTGATGATGCGATCCTGGGTTTGCAGCAACTCGGCGGCCTTGGTTACCGACAACCCCGGCAGAGTCAGCGGCATGAATAACAAAGTACCCTCGTTGAGGGTGGGCATGAATTCGCCGCCCAAGCGGGACGCGGGATACCGAGTCAACCCAAATGCCAGTACTGCCAGTGCCAAGGTAAGCTTCTTCCAGCGCATGACCCAGGCAATGACGGGTCGGTAGAACCACAGCAATAGCCTATTGATGGGGTTTTTCTGCTCGGGCAGTATCTTTCCGCGTACAAACAACAACATCAACACCGGAACCAGCGTCAACGACAACACCGCCGCACCCGCCATGGCAAAGGTTTTGGTGTAAGCCAAGGGCTGGAATAGCCTGCCTTCCTGCGCTTCCAGCGTGAACACTGGCAGAAAGGAGACGGTGATGATGAGTAGGCTGAAGAACAAAGGCGGGCCGACTTCCCTGCAGGCATTCAGTATAATGTCAAATCTTGGAAGTTTCCCCGCATCACGTTCCAAATGCTTGTGGGCATTTTCGATCATCACAATGGCGGCATCCACCATCGCGCCGATGGCGATGGCGATACCGCCCAAACTCATGATGTTGGAATTCATCCCCAAAATGTTCATGACGATGAAAGCAATCAACACCCCCACCGGCAACATGATAATCGCCACCAAGGCACTGCGCAGATGCAATAGGAAAATTGCACAGACCACTGCGACCACGGCACTTTCCTCCAATAGAGTGTGGCTCAAATTGTCTATGGCACGATGAATCAACTCGGAACGGTCATACACGGCTTGGATTTGCACACCGGACGGTAAACCGGGGGTGATTTCAGCCAGCCGGGACTTGATGTTACGGATGACATCCAACGCATTTTGCCCATAGCGGGCAATGGCTATGCCCGACACGGCCTCGCCGTCGCCATTCAATTCCGTGATGCCCCTACGTTCGTCGGGAACCAGTTCGACACGGGCCACATCCCGCACCAAAACCGGTATGCCCTTCTCGGCTTTTAGCACCAATCGCTCCAAATCGGACTTGCCGCGCAGGTAACCCCGGCCACGCACCATGTATTCAGTTTCCGCCAACTCGACAACTCGCCCGCCCACATCGCGGTTGCCGTTGCGCAGGGTTTCCGTCAGGGTTTTCAGGGTAACGCCGTAGGCTTGCAGCTTATGGGGGTCAATCGTCATCTGGTACTGCTGGACAAAACCGCCGATGCTGGCAACCTCGGCCACGCCTTGGGCCTTGGTCAATTGATAACGGATGAACCAGTCTTGCAAAGTGCGCAGTTCGGCCAGAGAAAAATCACGCCCGAGTATCGCGTATTGGTACACCCAACCCACGCCCGTGGCATCCGGCCCCAGTTGCGGACTCACACCACGCGGCAAGCGGCCCGACGCAAAGTTGAGGTATTCCAACACACGCGAACGCGCCCAGTAAATGTCAGTGCCGTCCTCGAAAATCACATAGACGAAAGACGCGCCAAAGAAAGAGAACCCCCGTACCACCTTGGATCGCGGCACACTCAACATAGCCGTCGTCAGGGGATAAGTGACCTGATCCTCCACCACCTGCGGGGCTTGTCCTGGATATTCGGTGTAGACGATGACTTGGACGTCGGACAAATCCGGCAGCGCGTCCATCGGCATTTTCAATAATGCGAAGATGCCGCCGCCAATAATGGACAGTGTCATCAACAAAACCAGAAACACATTCCGCAACGACCATGCAATGATACGTTCCAGCATGATTATTGCCCCCCGTGTTGATGCTGTGGCGGCTTCCCCTCTCGTAGCGCTTCCCCGCTGGATTTATTGCCCTGTGTTGTTGGCGATTCAAGCGCATCCAACGCGCCTTTGAGATTGCTTTCTGCATCAATCAAGAAGTTGGCGCTGGTTACCACGCTTTCCCCGTTGGCGACACCCTCCAACACCTCGACATAGCCATCGGTCTTGCGCCCTAGCTTCACCACACGCGGCTCGAAGTGTCCTTCATCCAAGCGTACCAACACGATTTGCCGGGTTCCGCTGTCGAGAGCCGCCGAATCCGAAACTGTCAGCCGCTCGGCTTGCCCGTCACCCGACGTAATGGCGACACTGCCGTAAATGCCCGGCTTCAAAAGACCAAGTGTGTTGGGCAATTCGATGCGCACCTTGGCCGTCCGGGTTTCTGAGGCCATGGTCGGATAAATGAAACTGATATGCCCATTAAAAGCCCTGTTGGGATAGGCGTTGATACGGACCGAGACAGTCTGGCCTGACTTGATCCAATCCAAATCCTGCTCATAGATATCGACCACCAGCCAAACTTGCCCTAAGTCGGCAATGCGGAATAACATTTCCCCTGGCATGAAGCGCATCCCCTCTACAACGGGCTTTTCCAACACCACCCCATCCACTGGCGAAAGCAATGGCAGGGTGTCCAGTGCGCCGCCTTCGTTTTGCAGGTATTGCAGTTGGGCGGGCGCTATGTCCCAAAAGCGCAGACGTTGCAATGCGTTCTGTGATAATTGCTTTGCCGTGGCTTTTGCCTGCGAACTGCTTGCACTGAGCAATTGCTCGCCCTCGCGGGCGATGAGATATTCCTGTTGGGCGGTAATCAACTCCGGGCTGTAAATCTCCAGCAGCGGTTGGCCCCGCCTTACTGTCTGCCCTGTTACATTGACATAAAGCCGCTGAACCCAGCCCTCGAACTTTGCCGTCACGACATGGACGCGTCGCTCATCGACTTGAATGCTGCCGAGTGCGCGGATAGTGTTAGCCAGTTTGCGGAGTCCCGCTGTTTCGGTCTTGACCCCCAGTTTCTGGATTTTTTCCGGGCTGATGCTGACTTGCCTTTGATTGGATACTTCGCTTTCATAGACGGGCAGGTAATCCATCCCCATCTCGTCCTTTTTGGGGACGGTCGAGGTGTCCGCCGCGCCCATCGGATGGCGATAATATAAAATCCGGCCTTTATTCACTGGGGAAGCGGGGGACTGGTCTTCCGCATAAACCGGCACATAATCCATCCCCATCTCGTCTTTGGCCGGTGTCGGCGAAGTCACCTTCGGGTTCATGGGATGGCGAAAATACAGCGGTTTCCTTTCCCCGTTCTGGTTTTGGATGCCTGCCTGTTGGATTGGCTTAGGGGAAAGCCATAATCCGATCCCTATGCCAAATCCAAGGACAAGGACTAGAAGGAAAGTGGTTTGCCTAGTCATGACCAACCTCCTCGCCGACCAAGGCGGTTAATTCAGCCAACACTTGTTGGGTCCGGGTCAAGGCTTGCCAGTATTGGCTTTGGTATTGGAACAGCGTCATCTGTGCTCGCAACAAATCGGAGAAATCCGTTTTGCTGACCTG
>QJPH01000292.1 GCA_003242955.1 Candidatus Methylumidiphilus alinenensis | reverse complement strand
CGCCTGTTGCGCCCTACCGCGTTGAGGGAAGCCCATAGGTGCATTATTATACGCGTTTAAATGATTGGTTGGCATACATTTCTGCAAAAGGTATGTGAAGCATAGAGAAATCTTGATATACAGCATTTTCATCTTAAAAATATACCTAAAACAGACATTCCGTTAAACCTTCAGGTCAACCGAATAACCTGTGCTATAATACCCACTAACAAGTAACTCTTTGATGTTGAAAATGCTGTAACCAAGTAATTGATATTCATCTAGCCCTTCAAGTTAACCGAACGTCCTACGCTACAATACCCACTATCAAGTAACTATTTGATGTTGAAAATGCTGTAGTTCATGAAAGTTGATTCTGTAGGGGCGGGTTCCAAACCCGCCCCACTATGAGAGAAAAGCAATCAATCTACGTCTGCGGAATTTATTGCGGGTAAACCGGAAGTTTGTGGCATATCTCCAGCACTTGATGCCTAACCCGATCATTCACCGCACCATTTTCAGGGTCATCCAAGATGTCGCATATCCAACCAGTCAGGGCTATGCATTCTTCTACGCCAAACCCGCGCGTGGTGACCGCAGGTGTGCCAATGCGGATGCCACTGGTGACAAAAGGTGATTGTGGATCATTGGGAACAGCGTTTTTGTTCACGGTGATATAGGCTTCGCCCAATTTCGCGTCCGCTAATTTGCCGGTCAGCCCTTTGGCAACCAGATCGACTAGAAACAAGTGGTTATCGGTGCCGCCTGAAACAATGTTGAAGCCGCGCTGGATAAAAGCACCTGCCATGGCGCGGGCATTTGCAAGGACCTGCTCTTGGTAATGCTTGAACTCGGGCTGCAAGGCTTCTTTAAGGGCCACTGCCTTGGCGGCAATCACATGCATCAGCGGCCCCCCCTGATTACCGGGGAAAACCGAGGAGTTAAGTTTTTTTTCCAACTCCGGGTTAGACTTGGCTAAAATCAGCCCACCTCTTGGGCCACGCAAGGTCTTGTGGGTCGTCGTCGTAGTGACATCGGCAATTTGCACCGGGTTCGGATAAAGCCCAACGGCAACCAAGCCAGCAACATGGGCCATGTCCACTAACAAATACGCACCGACTTCATCGGCAATGGTACGGAAACGCTGCCAATCAACCACCCTGGAATAGGCGGAAAAGCCGGCAACTATCAATTTTGGCTTATGCTTGCGTGCCAATGCATCGACATGGTCGTAGTCAATCTCACCTGTTGCCGGGTCTAACCCGTATTGCACGGCATGGTAAAGTTTGCCGGAAAAACTCACCTTCGCGCCATGGGTCAAATGACCGCCATGGGCCAAGCTCATGCCGAGTACGGTATCGCCTGGGTCAATCAGCGCCATATAGACGGCGGAGTTGGCTTGCGAACCTGAATGGGGTTGCACGTTGGCAAAATCCGCACCAAATAATTGTTTGGCACGTTCAATGGCAAGAACCTCGACCACATCGACGTTTTCACAACCGCCGTAATAACGTTTGCCGGGATAACCCTCGGCATATTTGTTAGTCAGCACAGTTCCCTGCGCCTGCAACACGCGCAAGCTGGCGTAATTTTCAGAGGCAATCAGTTCGATATGATCTTCTTGCCTTTTTTCTTCGTTTTGTATTGCGGCCCACAATTCATCGTCGAAACCGGCAATTTCCATACCCTTGCTAAACATAATATGACCCTGCTTTCTAATACGTTGGAAAGTATATTGTACCCTAGATGGAGACTGGCATTAAGTCAACTGTTCGTGGCCAGCAATTATCATTTTGGCAAACACCATCTTGCCGCAAGGGCGGGTTAGGTGCGCACCAGCCAAATTTGCCGCCTGCATTGGCCAGGACAGCGCACCGAAAACCCGCCATGCACCCCCTTTGTCGGGTTACGGCGCACATAAACCACCGTTGTAGGGGCGACCGGCCGGTCGCCCCTACTTGTGTTTGCGCCTAACCCGACCTACGGTCTTATGGTGAACGGGAAATCCTTATGCCCGTCTTGTCATGTCCACTCGAACACGCTTGGAACCCCAGTTTCCTGGCTTTTGCTCGAACACCCCCGCGCAGACCGTTCCGCAATGATTGCATTTCCCCTGCGGGGTGAGGTTCCATTCGGAAAGTTCGTACCAATCCCGACCGATCAGCAAATTCCCGCATTGATGACACCATGTGCTGTCGCCATCCTTATTATGCACGTTACCGACGTAGGCATGGCGGATACCGTTTTTCATGGCGATTTGCCGTGCCTTGGTCACTGTGGCGGGTGGCGTGGGCAGGATATTTAACATTTTCCAATCGGGATGGAAGGCTGAAAAATGCAGAGGTACATCAGGGCCTAACTTCTCAAACACCCACTGGGTCAAACTTTCCAACTCAGCCTCAGAATCGTTTTCACCGGGGATCAGCAAGGTGGTGATTTCCAACCAGACCTGGGTTTCGTGCTTGATATATTCCAAGGTTTCCAATACGGCCTGCAAATGCCCACCGCAAATTCGATGATAGAAGTCCTCGGTAAAGGCTTTCAAGTCAATGTTCGCCGCATCCATGTGCCGGTAAAATTCGGCGCGTGGTTCGGGGCATTGATAGCCCGCCGAAACCGCCACCGACTTGATGCCCAGTTCACGGCAAGCTATAGCGGTATCGACGGCGTATTCGTGGAAAATGACCGGGTCATTATAGGTGTAGGCCACACTTCGACAACCAGTTTCTATGGCGGCGCGGGCGATGGCTTGCGGGGATGCCTGATCCATCAAGCGATCCATTTCACGCGATTTGCTAATGTCCCAGTTCTGGCAAAATTTGCAGGCCAGATTGCAACCCGCCGTGCCGAAGGAGAATATAGGCGTACCGGGCAAAAAATGGTTGAGCGGTTTTTTTTCGATAGGGTCGATGCAAAACCCGCTGGATCGACCATACGAAAACAGCACAACCTCCCCGCCCAAATTGCCGCGCACAAAGCACAGACCCCTCTGGTCCTCATGCAACTTGCAAAAACGTGGGCAAATCTGACATTCGACCCTGCCATCTTCAAGCTTGCGCCAATAGCGGGTAGCTAAAGCCCCGGCGGAATTGAAGTTAGCGTTCATTGATGATCGATGGATCGGCAAGTTTGCGGATGGCGGCCTTGCGAACAAAAGCAGATGCATCGTTCTTGGCGATTTTCGCCAGCAGGGAACTGTCGGTCAATTTTAGGACAGCGGCTTCGCGCACCCAACCGTTGACATCTGTCTTGGCAATTTCGGCAAGTACTGCCGGGTCGGACAACTCCCATACCGCATATTTCCGAACGCACCAATCCTTGTCGATTCTGGCAACTTCCGCGAAAACCGATGGGAGAGCCAACTTATGGATGGCCGATTTGCGCACACAAGCATCGTTCGCATGTTTGGCTACTTCAGCAAGGATGGATAGGTCGGTCAGGCAACTGACTGCCGCCTCACGCACATAGGCATTCCCGTCGTTTTTTGCAACTTGTCCAATCACCGTTTGGTCGGTTAACTCCTGAACTGCCAACTTGCGGACTGACCAGTTATTATTATTAATGGCGATAGCGCCCAGCAGCGATTGATCGGTCAAATTTTGCACCGCTGTCTCGCGCACATAGGGTTCTTCAGTGTCTTTGTCAGCGATGCTGGCTAGGACTGCTTGATTTTGCAAGAGTTCGATGGCTGTCTTGCGCACGGCCCAACTTGAATTCCGTTGCGCAATTTCGGCAATGAAACTTTGGTTTGTCAATCTTAAAACCGCCGCCTCGCGAACAAAGGTGTTGCTATCGTTCCATGCAATATCGGCAATCACAACTTGATCGAGCAGCCTTTGCACGGCTGATTTGCGCACGAAGGCATCGGGATCGTTTTTGGCCACATCCACAAGAGTGGCTTGGTCTGCAAGCTTTTGCACCGCGCATGAACGAGTCTCTTCAAAGCTTCCATGCTTGGCGACATCAATCAGGCTGGCTTGGTCGGACAGTTTGCCCAAAGCTGACAAACGGGCTTCCGCATCGTTTGAATGTTTGGCGATTTCGGCAAGGATGGCTTCGTCTGTCACCTTCTGTAAAGCGTTTTTGCGAACATCAGCGTAGCCTGCACTGTGGGCCACCTTCGCAAATACAGCTTGGTCGCTGAGCTTTCCGACTGCGGAAGCGCGCAAATCAGCATCGTTTGCCTTCATGGCGACCTCGCCAATGATGGCTTGATCCTGCAACTTTTGGAAAGCGGCCTCACGCACGGCTGCATTGATTGCACCCTGGGCACAATCGCCAAGCAGCGTCTGATCGTCCAATTTTTGCACCGCCATCCCACCCACCCGTTGATCTTCTACATCCTTGGCGACACTGGCGAGCATTGCCGGTTTGTCCAATTTCATGACGGCTGCCAAGCGTATTTCAACATCGTTGGCGTTCCGGGCCACGTCGGCTAGAAGTGCCTGCTCTTCCAGTTTATCCATGGCAGCGATGCGCACTGCTGGATCGCTGTCATTCTTGGCAACCTCCGACAGGATGCCTTGGTCATTAAGTTTGCTGACGGCGACCACCCGCACTGCGGTATCAGTGTCGATGTGGGCAATCTCCGCTAGGATCGCCTGATCCTCTAGCTTTTGAACTGCCGCCAAACGGACTGAATCATTGGAATGTTGCCACTTTGGACGCAATAGATTCGGGAGCTTCATTAAAGTATCCGGTCATTAGGGATGCGGTGGGAAACGCCTGTCGATGTCAAGACACTGGCCTATAAAGTACCAATAAATACCGATGCCGACAATGACAGCGACATGAAATATCTCGTGAGGGCCAATGACACCGGGAATTAAAATAGGCCAAGAAAAATACTCGGTAATTCCACCCAGAGAATACGCCAAGCCACTATACACCAGGGGTTTTACGAAAGCAAAACCCAATCTGCGGCTAAGCAATATGCCAGAAAGCAGGCCGAGCCAGCCCATGCCCAAATAGATGCTTAATCCCAGCCATTCGGGTATGTTATTAAAGAAAATTGATTTTAAGATGATTCCGGTAATCGCCAATGTCCAGACCAAGGCCAATATTCCCCATCGCCAAAAACCGGTGAACATTATGCCGTGCAAGGGGGTGAAACTGCCCGCGATGAGAAGGAAAATGCCTGCATGGTCTAGCCTTTGCAAAACCATGCGTCCTGTGCCGCCTAGCGCAAGCAGGTGGAACACGCCGCTCATGGACAATAAAAAAACTACGCTAAACACGAAAACGGCCAGAGAAAACATCCGCCCTATACTGCCCCGCCCACGCGCCACCAGAAAAAAGCCAAGTACGCAAAAAACAACGGCGGCGAGCAAATGGAGTATGGAACTGAATGGGTCGGCAAAGCCAGGTATCGAATTGACTGTCATTATACACACATAGTGCGTCTTGATTAGAAACTGATGTTACGCAGTCATAGGGTGGGCTACCATGAAAGTACGACGTTTGGCTGGTTCCCAAGCTCCAGCTTGGGAACGACCTAAACCCTTCACTTGCGCTTTTACGTTGCGTCGTTGCGCCGTTGCGTGAGACCTTCTTTTGGCCTTTCTCTCAATGCGGCATGTCATTCAATGGGCGAAGACTTTTTATCTCACGCAACGACGCAACGTTAAGAGCTCGGAAGTCTTCTTATTTCACAGCATCAAGCGCGGACTGGAGTTTTGTCTCATTTTCGTGTGACAGCGAAGTCTTGATTATTTTGCCGCCAGTCCCTTGCAATTCGTCCAGTGCTTTGTCTGGCGTGGCTTTGCGGACTAGGACAAACAGGGCAGACGAACCCGGCTTTAGGGTAGCGGCAAGCTCCTTCATGAAGTCGTCGTTGATGCCCACATCAGTCAAGGCCCCGGACATTGCACCCGCACCCGTGCCGACGACCGCTCCCAACAGTGGGTTTAAAAATAGCAGGCCGATCAACGCGCCCCAGAAACCCCCGCTAATGGCGCCTGCCGCCGTCAGTTGATAGGCTTGGTTCAGCTTGACTTTACCCTCGGCATTCTTGACCGCAACCACAGCATCTTCCAGGTCGATCAAATAATCTTGCTGCATTTTGATTAGCTTGAGCCGGACTTCCTCAGCTTCAAACGGGTTGTCATAGCCAATTACGATTAGTTCACTCATATAACCTCTGTAGTTTAAGGGGTGGTTGAAATTTTTTTCAATTCCACGGTGATATTGTCATCCTTGGCCGCGTTAACAAAATCTTGAATGGTTTCTAATATGTCCTGGTCGATAAACTGGGCCTTACTGCCGTCAATAATAAGATAGCTATTGCCATCTACCTTATTAAGATAACTCCGTAATAGTACCTTGTTCAAAAACGAGACATCTTTTTGTAATCGTAACAGATAGTTCTTGCCATCCTGCGTCAACGTGATGGTAGAGTGGAAATTTGCTTTGATGACAAAGAATAAACCGCAAACCATCCCGATAGCCATGCCTTTCAACAAATCACTAATCAGGACGGCAACCACCGTAATGATGAAAGGCGCAAACTGATTCATTCCCTTGGCATACATTTCCATGAACAGTCTTGGCTTTGCCAGCTTATAACCGGTCAATATAAGAATGCAAGCCAGGCTGGCAAGGGGAATGTAATTAAGATAGCCGGACATAAACATCACGCTAAGCAACAACAAAACAGCGTGGAAAAAGCAGGCCATCTTAGTCCTGCCCCCTGCGTTGACATTGGCAGAACTGCGGACAATAACGGCGGTCATCGGCAGGCCGCCCAGAAGCCCACTCAGTATGTTCCCAATTCCTTGGGCTTTCAGTTCCCGGTTGGTGGGTGCCACCCGTTTCAACGGGTCGAGCTTGTCAGTGGCTTCCAGGCCCAAAAGGCTTTCCAGACTGGCAACTATTGCAATGGTAATGGCGATGTTATAGATTTCTGGATTGGCGTACTGGGTAAAATCGGGAAATCGAAGTTGGCCCAAAAAACCTTCTATGCCATGGATGGTAGGCAGACTGACCAGATGCTCCTGATAGATTGCCAAGACAGGGTTATCCAAGGTGGCAAGGTTGAAAGCCACCCCCAACAGCACGGCGACTAGTGGCCCAGGAATCAGCGACAAAATCCGGTTGCGTTTGAACAATGGTTTTTCCCAGGATAGAAGTGCCACGATGGCTAACACACTCACTATTATTGGACCCAATGTACAGGATTTCAGTGATTTATATAATATAAAAACTGTCGATTCTGCGTTTCCAGGCATATAGGCTTCGTCCACTTCATATTGTGAGTCGAAACCGACTATATGGGGTATCTGTTTCATGACAAGAATCAAGCCTATCGCTGCCAACATGCCTTTGATGACCGCCGAGGGAAAATAAGCACCGATGGTGCCGGCCCGTAAATATCCCAATATCAACTGCATGATACCTGCGACAACCACGGCAAACAGAAAGCTTTCAAAACTTCCCAGCTTCTGAATAGCAAGCATTACAATGGCTGTCAGACCCGCAGCCGGACCGCTGACACTGAGTTGGGAGCCACTGAGCCAGGCAACGACCAAACCACCAATGATGCCGGAGATGACACCTGAAAATAAAGGTGCGCCGGATGCCATCGCTATGCCTAAACAAAGGGGCAACGCCACTAGGAAAACGACCAATCCTGCAGGAATATCGGAGTCTAGATGTTCAAAATAGTATTTAACGTGCTTATGAATCATTGTCAGGCGGTTCGACGAACTGATAGATTGAATTAATGTGTGTTCCAGGCGGCAGAGTGACCAGTGGATTGATGACACCATTATCCAGACCATACACCCAACCATGCAATACGGGCCGCTGCTCGCGCTTCCAAGCGTTCTGGATGATTGCCGTATGCGATAAACGCTGGACTTGCTCAATTATGTTGAGTTCTACGAGCCGGTTTACCCTTTTTTCCTGCGTATCAAGACTCTCTATCTCGTTTTGGTGAATACGGTAAATGTCTTTAATGTGTATGAGCCACTTGTTGACAAGGGTCAAATCCACCCGCTGCTTATCCAAGGCAGCTTTTATGCCACCGCAGTTGTAATGCCCACAAACGATGACATGCCGGACTTTTAAAACATCAACGGCATACTGCAACACACTTTGGCTATTGAAATCCGTGGCAATTACCTGGTTGGCGATGTTGCGATGCACGAAAATCTCGCCCGGTTCGGCGTTTACGATGATCTCCGCCGGTACACGGCTATCTGCACAGCCAATCCACAAAAACTCCGGGGTCTGATCGCCAGACAATTTTTTAAAAAAATCCGGTTCTTGGACGATTTTTTCAGCGGCCCATGCCTTGTTTTCGATTAGTAGCTTTTCACAAGGTTTCATGATTTCAGCGTTTTCAACATCTCAGGTTATTGGATAAATCTTATGCATTTGCGAAAGAATAGCAGTGTGCCAGTCACATAAGCCGTCATACCGGCATGGATTGCCGGACAAATTCGCCGGGAGCGAATTTGGACGCGCACAGCGCGGGGCGAAGCCCGAACCGCATGGACGCGGTGAGCAATCCAGATCACCGGGAGGCGAGTCTAGCCTTTGAACAAAATGCCATTTGAACTCCCCCTATGTCTGTTGCCTAACTGTCTAATTTAGGATTACCGCAATGAATAAGGAAAAAAGGAACATCTATGGCGGACTATTTTTTTAAGATAGCTTTGAAACTGAAAGTATTTTTTGTGGTGCCGAGGAGAGGACTTGAACCTCCACGAGTCTCCTCACATGTACCTGAAACATGCGTGTCTACCAATTTCACCACCTCGGCAAGAGGAAAAAGCATAACGACTTGGTTGGAAAGTAATTATGAAGCAAGATAGCCTGTATGTCAATAGGCAAGGCTTTTTTGGCCTACTCTTGCACTTCCTCAGTTCAACGGCCTTATTGTCGCCATATACGAACCCCGTTAAGAGTTAACGGTTTTTAGGCAATCAACTTGTCGTATTCCGCGTGAGTCCCAATCCAAACCCAAAGAAATCCATCATCAATCGGCGTTGCAACTGCAAGATAATTTGAACCGACACGCGCAGACCAGACTTTACCAACTTTCTTAAATTGCAAAGAAGGGTGGAGATGATCGGCTTTTAACAGTTTAAAGTTCTTTTTGGCGAGACTGCGAATTCCCACAGGAAGGCATTCATAGCAAGCCCAGAAACTAGAAGCCGTTTTGTGTTTCAAAGGTCTCTCGTTAATCCGGCTTCATGTTCGGCAAGTGCCAAATTGATAAGGAAATCTAGCTTTCCAGCGTTGGAATCGGCTTCTAGTTGTTTATCCCATCGGGCTTGGTCGAATTCGAAAAACCAGTCACGGAGCTTTACAAAGGAATCGTCATCTAATTCAGAAATGTGTTGTTCTAATACAGCGTTTTTAATATCGAATAGTTACTTGTTGGGTTATACCATTTTGCAAAGCACAGACACACAGGATAGTTTGAATGAGTGTCCTTTTTTATTTTCATTTGTTAAGAAAAAACGCTGTACATGAATGCAAATTGGGACTCCTAGCGGTGAAAAAAATGGCACATAGGCCGTTGTGACGGTCAACAAAAGACGTTGCCAAAACGACGGAACACGCCTGTTGCGCCCTACCGCGTTCAGGGAAGCCCATAGGTGCATTATTATACGCGTTTAAATGATTGGTTGGCATACATTTCTGCAAAAGGTATGTGAAGCATAGAGAAATCTTGATATACAGCATTTTCATCTTAAAAATATACCTAAAACAGACATTCCGTTAAACCTTCAGGTTAACCGAATAACCTGTGCTATCATACCCACTACAAAGTAACTCTTTGATGTTGAAAATGCTGTAACTCTGTTTGAGTCATAACTACCCCGGTATTTATACAATGTCGAAGCAACTATATACCCGCTGCCTAACTACCAGACTATTTGCTGGTTTCAGCAGATTCAATTTCCGCAATAGTAAGAGTCAATCGCCTTAGCAAATGGCCCTCGATTAAATAGTTTTTCGCGAGCATATTTTTTCCATATTGTACGAACTTTTGTATTACATAAAAAATTTTTTCGGTATGCAGTTAATTGGACTTATTGCCCGAAATCGAAAGTCGGGTTCAACGCAAAGATAAACACGAAGCGCGAAGGGTTTTTAACCCCCTGACTGACGTTTTGTGCAAGGCCACAGATACCGACAGGAACAAACGCTTCGGACAGGTTGGAATATCCCGTCCGGCTTTTTAAGCCAAGTCTATCCGTGGTGCGCTTTATACTTGGCGTTTGGAGTGCCAGGTTTGTATGCCGTGGCCTTGATGCCTGTCAATTTTTTTCCGGCATCCTTGACCACAACCTTCATGCTTTGCCCCCACTTGATGTCGTCGGCATCCGCGACATGGTTCATTTTTTTCAAATCTTCCACGTCCATGTCATATTTATTAGCAATCGAGTGTAGCGTGTCACCCGCATGAACCACATAGTCCGATTTCTTGGCAACAGGGATTTGCTCGACCTCTTTGTGAACCTCGGGATGATCTGGGTGGTTTTTCAAAACCGGTTTGTTTTTACCGTGAACTGAATTGCGCCCTTCGCTTTCACGCTCAATTAAAGCCACAGTTTCTCGTTCAACGGGCTTTGCATGGTGTTTGTCAGGCGGTTCGTCTTGGGTTTTAGGTGGGTTTTTTTTTACCGTCTGCGTTGAAGGGTGGCGTTCCTTGGCAACCGAGGCAATTTTCTCATAGGCGGCTACGCTAATATTCGGCTCGGCAGGGGAATCACTGGAATAGATATTGACCAAGGCAAACGGTTCAGGCTTCGGGTTTTCCTTCGTATCCTCAGCGGCAGCAGAATTTTGCGATTGCAATTCACTTTTGGCTGCCCGTCCGGCCAGTACACTTGAGGAGTTTCCGGTGGATTTTAGCGCTTCTGGCTGAACTGGAGTCTGTTCTTTGGAATTTTGTAGCGCAGGCTCCATAACCGGCTCTTCCGTTTCGACTTTCAAGGGTACAGCCATTGGCATTGGGGCTTGTGCACCGACATCGGGTGGGGCGACTTTCGGAATGGAAGCTGGCGTGTCGGTATTCTTCGCTGGCACTAGCTGTGCGGGTGGTGTCCGGGTGTCGGCATCCGCTGGTTGGGCAATCGAGCTTTCTTCAACCGATGTTAAAGCGGACTGGTCATTATCAGGTTGAGCCGCGATTTGTCGTGCCAAGTCTTGGTGAAAATCAACAATTTTTTTATGGGCCGGTATAAATAAACGGTAACTACCGTTGACATCCACACGTTGGCGCTTGAATCCAGGGTTTAACTCGAAAAGCTTGTCTAGGGAAATATCAGCGGCGTTGGCAGCCAAGGCCAAATCGACTTGGTCTTTCAAGACCACGGTTTTATATAAAGCCTTGTTGGGTATCGGACGCAGGCTGATGCCGTACTGCTCCGATTCGGAAAACAGCTTAGCCACGGCTAGCAGTCGCGGAACATAGGTACGGGTTTCTTGTGGCAGGCTTAACGACCAGAAATCCGTAGGCAAGCCACGTGCAATGTTTCTTTGTATGGCCCTAGCCACCGCCCCCTCACCGCAATTGTAACCAGCGATTGCCAAAAACCAATCGCCATTGAATTCATCATGCAGTTTTTTCAAATATTTTATCGCCGCCCTCGTGGATGCGTAGATATCCCGCCGCCCGTCGTAAGAGGTGCTGCGTTTAAGCCCGTAATGGTGCCCCGTTGCCGGAATGAATTGCCAGATTCCTGCAGCATTGGCCGGAGAGACAGCGTGGGGTTGAAAAGCACTCTCAATAACCGGCAGCAAAGCCAATTCACCCGGCATATGCTGTTTTTCCAATTGTTTTACAATAGAGTACAGGAACGGCTCGGCCCTTGACTGAACCCGGTCAATGTAGGTCGGGTGATTGATAAACCAATAGAGTTCGCGGTCAATGTCTTGGTGGCTGACTTCTGGAAGGTCGAACCGGTCGAACAATCTATCCCAAAGGTTGTCATAACTGCGCGGATCGGGAAATTTTCCTGTCGACCTGTCCGTTCTATGCCCTTTTTTAAGCTTTACCAACTGACCGCCAGGCTTGGAGTCATTGCCTGCCAAGTTGAGGTCGTTACTGGGCTTGGGGACGTTGTGTGAACAGGCCGCCAATGTAAGCGCAAATATCGATGCGCAAATAATTCTTAAATTGGGTATATGATGTTTCATGGTTTTCCTCAGGATTCAAGCCCGGTGAGTCATTGCATTAACAAATCGCGCAACACAATGAATTACAAAAAAATCCGCGTTCCATCGCAGCATCCTCGTCAACAGTTTATGGAATGGTATGATTCCACTTCCCTGGGTAAAACGCTACGCGACAGCGAATCTTCCTACCTCTTGAATTCGCTTAATCATACTTATTATCAGCGAATATTACAAGTTGGCAGGCTTGGCATCGAAACAACCTACATTACGGATGAATTCCTTAGGAACTTCTGCTTGATTGTGGATGGGGGGGTTAGGGAAGGCCAAATAACGAACACAGTCTTTGCTAAAATTGAAGAATGGCCCATCGCCTGTGAAAGCGTTGACACTGTAATACTGCCCCACCTCATCGAATTTGAGGCGGACCCCCGCCGCATCCTAAGCGAGGCGGAACGTGTTCTAAAACCTGAAGGGCGCCTGTTTATCTTGGGGTTCAATCCATGGAGTCCGCATAGCCTGTTGCGCTTCATGCAACAATCCTCTTCATCATGGAGTCGGCATTTCGTAAGAAGTTCCCAAGTCATGGAATGGTTGAATCTGTTAAAATTTGAAACTGAACTGAATGCAGGGTTTGGCTTGCCTACCCATCACGTTTTTCTTGAACCTCAAACAACATGGCAAAAATCCATCGCTTTCCTAACCCCTGTGTATTCGATAAAGGCAATCAAGCGCACTTGGACTCTGATCCCGATGAAAAAGTCCTGGGCCAGGGTCCCTGGCTTAGTTCCCGGACAAGCCATGACACCCCCCTTACTTGATTAGGTGACTCCCATGCCTGAAAAAGTCTATGCATACACCGACGGCGCATGCCGGGGAAACCCAGGACCGGGCGGTTGGGGCGTACTATTGAAATATGCGGAAAGGGAAAAGGAACTCTATGGGGGAGAGCGGCAAACCACCAACAACAGAATGGAACTGACCGCTGCCATCCAGGCACTGGAAAGCCTTACTAGACGTTGTGAAGTCTGTGTCGTCACCGATTCGGTCTATGTTGCCAAGGGAATTTCGGAATGGCTGCCCAATTGGGTCAAACGGGGTTGGAAAACGGCAAACAAAGAACCCGTCAAGAACGTCGATCTTTGGCAGCGGCTGGAGGCCGCAAGACTCAATCATCATGTCGAATGGAAGTGGGTGAAGGGTCATGCCGGACATGTGGAAAACGAGCGCGCTGATCGACTGGCCAACAAAGGTGTTGATGAAATTTTATCGGTAGGAAAATAACCGCATGCGACAGATTGTGCTGGACACCGAAACGACCGGCCTAGAACCCCAAGAAGGCCACAGGATCATTGAGATCGGTTGCGTGGAACTGGTCAACCGCAAGATTACCGGCAACCATTATCATGTTTACATCAATCCGGATCGCGTCATTGACAAAGGCGCGGTGGATATCCATGGGTTGGACAATGAATTCCTCAAAGACAAACCCTTGTTCGAGCAGATTGTCGTCGACTTTATCAATTTTGTCGAAGATGCCGAGTTGATCATTCACAATGCCCCGTTCGATGTCGGCTTTATCAATGCCGAGTTGCGGCGGCTGGAAGACACGACACTGCCCCCGGAAAAGCGCAGAATTGCCGATTTTTGCGCAATTTTGGATACCCTGGCCTTAGCTAAAAAGAAGCACCCCGGCCAAAGGAACAGCCTTGATGCCCTTTGCAAGCGCTATAACGTAAGCAATAGCCACCGCGAATTGCATGGCGCCCTGCTAGACGCGGAGATTCTTGCCGAGGTTTATCTTGCCATGACTGGTGGCCAATCCGAATTGTTGCTAGAGGTTGGAATTGGACCGGAAGATGCCAACCCTGGCGTGCCAACCAGCTTCAAAGGCGTTCGACGATCACTGGCAAAATTGGCTGTCGTTTATTGCAGCGGACCAGAGCAGGCTGCTCATGTTGCCAGACTTGACGCGATTGACAAAACTAGCGGCGGACGCTGTGTCTGGAGGTCGTAGGATCAGGCCATGCTCGCTACACACCTCAATAGATGGGGTGTTGATCCCTCCAGTACCGGGCATTGCCTGCGCTCCAATGCATATATTAGTAATCAGGTATATTAATATCAACTAGGAAAAAATACTGGAACCAAGGCGGCGAATGGATTATAATATTGAGATGATCAATGGAGAGGTGGCCGAGTGGTTTAAGGCGGCGGTCTTGAAAACCGTTGAGGGTTAGTAGCCCTCCGTGGGTTCGAATCCCACCTTCTCCGCCATTTCACGACATAAGCTACTGATTTTATTGAATAAATAAAATCCTGCCCACAAAATTACCCACAAACATGATCTAGGCCATAATCAAGTGGCCTCAGCCTTGGCAAGCCTTTGGACAACTGACGTGCCTACGCCAAACTCCTTGGCTATTTTCTGCATTCCCTTACCGCCCTTGGCTAAGGCTTGGATAATGGCTTGTTCGGTGTCGGTCGAGGTTTTTGGCCTTCCTAGGGTCTTTCCTTCTGCCTTGGCTCTGGCAAGTCCGGCATTTACCCGTTCCCTTATCATGGCGCGTTCAAACTCGCTGAAAACGCCTAACATTTGAAACATGGCCTTTCCTGCTGGCGTGGTGGTGTCTATGCCTTGTTGGTGTAAGTAAAGGTCAATGCCTAGGCCGTGCAATTCCTCCAAGAAGGTCACAAGGTGCTGCAAGCTTCGCCCTAGCCGGTCAACGCTCCAAGCGGCTATCATGTCGAATTTACGCCGTGCTGCATCCTTGCAAAGCTTGTCGAATGCAGGGCGTTGGTCGCGGCCTTTCGCCCCTGATATGCCTTGATCTTCGTACACTTCAACAATTTCCCATCCTGCTTGCTCGGCTATCTTGGCAAGTTCAAGGCGTTGGTTCTCGGTGGTCTGCCCATCGGTGGAAACTCTCAAATAGAGGGCTATGCGTTTTTGGCTTTTGGTCTTCATGGCTTGCGCTCCTGTACTGTTATCATATGATTACAGTATAGCACAATTGTACGATAAACGGTTGTTTAACGTACATCCATTTTCACCAAATCAAACCCGCGTGGTTGCTGGCTTTCTTGCCTGTGGATAACTACCCCTTTTCCGTACAGGCTGATTTTTGGCAATCGGCTTGCCCTGCCAGACCGTGAAGGCTTGCGCCGGTCGCCCGTGCCTTCTTGGTGGCGGTGCGCTGGCAGACTGTGAAGCCCTGCCCAATTCCGGCCTTGCCGTCTGGCTTGGTCGAGGTTCCGGCTTGCCCGTGGCTTCGCTCAACATCCAACCAGACCGCCAAGGGCAGGATTCCTCTCGCTAGTCCCGTGGCCTTGACGGTTGGAAGGCTCTCGCCAGATCGTGGAGCCTTGCCCGTGGTGCTAACGGCAATCGGCTAACCCTGCCAGACCATGAAGGCTTGCGCCGGTTGCCCGTGCCTTGCTTGGTGGCGGTGCGCTTGCAGACCGTCAAGCCCTGCCCAATTCCGGCCTTGCCGTCTGGCTTGATCGAGGTTCCGGCCTTGCCCGTGGCTTCGATCACCGTCCAACCAGACCGCCCAAGGGCAAGGTTCCTCTCGCTAGTCCCGTGGCCTTGACGGTTGGAAGGCTCTCGCCAGATCGTGGAGCCTTGCCCGTGGTGCTAACGGCAATGGCCTTGCCCTGCCAGACCGTGAAGGCTTGCGCCGGTCGCCCGTGCCTTGCTTGGTGGCGGTGCGCTGCCAGACCGTGAAGCCCTGCCAAGTCCCGCCCTTGCCGTCTGGATTGATCGAGGTTCCGGCCTTGCCCGTGGCTTCGATCACCCTCCAACCAGACCGCCAAGGGCAGGATTCCTCTCGCTAGTCCTGTGGCCTTGACGGTTGGAAGGCTCTCGCCAGATCGTGGAGCCTTGCCCGTGGCGCTAACGGCAATGGCCTTGCCCTGCCAGACCGTGAAGGCTTGCGCCGGTCGCCCGTACCTTGCTTGGTGGCGGTGTGCTGGCAGACCGTTGAAGCCCTACCCAATTCCGGCCTTGCCGTCTGGCTTGATCGGGGTTCCGGCTTGCCCGTGACTTCGATCACCGTCCAACCAGACCGCCCAAGGGCAGGATTCCTCTCGCTAGTTCCGTGGCCTTGAGGTTGGAAGGCTCTCGCCAGATCGTGGAGCCTTGCCCGTGGTGCGCTCGGCAATGGCCTTGCCTTGCCATACCGTGAAGGCTTGCGCCGGTAGCCCGTGGCTTCCTCGGTGGCGGTGTGCTGGCAGTTCGTGAAGCCCTGCCCAATTCCGGCTTTGCCGTCCGGGTTGATCGAGGTTCCGGCCTTGCCCGTGGTCTCGATCACCATCCAACCAGACCGCCAAGGGCAGGGTTCCTTGCCCGTGGCTATCGGCGAGAAACTAGTCCACTTTTTTGCCATTACACAACCCTTGACCTATTTCCCCCTGTTTGCCTTAAGCTTTCATAAAAGGTCTAAAATAAACTGCATAAGTCGGCATTGTTTGCCTTTACCGTGTTAGATGAAGCCAAAGCAACAGGCTTGCAAGCGTAGTGGAAGCCATAGATGCTTTAGCCGTTTACATCAGGAAGAGAACCCACACTATGAACAACCATTACCAAACCCTCAAAGTGTCGCGGGATGCGCCCCTCGAAGTCATTAGGATGGCTTACAAGGTGCTTTGCCAAAAGTACCATCCCGACAAATATCCAGATAATAGGGCTGCGGCAGTGCAAGTCATGAAAGCCCTGAACGCCGCCTATGCCGTACTCTCCGACCCTGCCAAACGAAAAGACTACGATGAATTTTTGGATGAAGCGGAAGCCCTCAACGAAGAACTAAAGCACAGCAGCACGGGACAGCAAAGCCAAAAGCCCAAGGCAGAACCCAAACAGGAAGCCAGACATAACGCCAACGAGTCCCAAGCGAACCCCCAATACAAGCCCTATGATTCAACGAGGCAACCCCCGCCCAAACCACGGCAACAGCCGGAAAGCCACCATCCTTGGCGTAGAATGGCCGCCCGTTACATCGACATGAACTTTTTTGCTTTCGTTGGCGCAATCGGCTTTGCCTTGCTATCCCTTGGCACTGAAAACCCAGTAGTAAATCAGTTGCTTTATGCGGTTGTGGCTATGGCGAGTTGCATCCTGCTTGAACCAGTCGTTCTAGCAATGTTTGGCGGCACACCCGGCAAGGCTATTTTGAATATCAGCGTTGAATCCAAGACATACCCATCAATACAAACCGTGCCTTTTTCCGACTTGCTCAAGCGCACCTTTCAAGTGTATTTTTTTGGCTTAGGTCTGGGTTTATTTCTAATTGTCGCACCGTTCTTTTTCATGTTTAAAGATTACAAGCTCATGAAACAGACTGGTTTCACTCGTTGGGATAAAGTTTGCGGAACCCAAGTCAGTTTTGGTGACATGGGCTTGTTTAGATTCCTAGTAGGGGCAGCGCTGGTATTGTCGTTTATGACACTGAATCTAGTTGGCAAGTCACTCAACAGGTCCGAAAGGAAAGAATGGTATGCAGCAAAATATCACTCAGGCGAAAATTCGCAGACAATATCCACGCAAACCGCAAATCCAGAAGTTTTTGATTGGGCGAATGCCAAGCCGGTAGAGCCGGAGAAAGCCTCCCTAAAAAAGCCGTGGGAGTTGGACTGGGCGGAAACATCGCAGGAAGAACAGCCCAAAGCCTCACTACCGGCAAAATTAAGGCCGTTTGATAGAGATGAGTCGTCCATCAAATGGGATAATAATGAGGAAACCAAGACAAATGACTTTTCTTATAGTGGGGAGAAAATATCATTTAATTTTCAAAATATTCCCATCTCTTCAGTTTTGGCAATTTTAGCAGATTTCAGTAATCTCAATTTTGTTGTTACTGAGTCCGTTCAAGGTAATGTGACTATGGAGTATAAAGACATACCTTGGGATCAGGCTTTGGATATCATCCTAAAGGCAAAGAATCTAGCACAACAACGGGAGGGCAACACCATCAAAATTATGACATTAAATGAATTTAACGAACTGAAGCAAGAAGATGCAAGAACGCAATTCATACTAGGCTCAAATTACGCCAATGGTGAGGGGGTTCTTCAAGACTATGCTGAAGCAGCCAGTTGGTATCGCAAAGCGGCTGTACAGGGGAATCCAGATGCACAATTCGCCCTAGGTTCTCTATATAACTTCGGTCGGGGTGTAATTCAGAACCGCGCCGAAGCAGCCAAATGGTATCGTATGGCTGCTAGTCAAGGAAATCCAGTGGCACAAGAAATGTTGAATAAACTCTACCGCAATCAAAAATAATATCACCATTTTTTTCAAAATAAGCATACAGATTTCATCTATGAACGCATTCAAAATTCGATTAAGCATGGTATTTACTTTGCTGGTTTTCTTATTTGTTGCAGGAAATGCACTGGCGGAAAACCCAAGCGTTTTTGAGACATATAATCTGAAATATGGCATTAGCATTAAAATTCCGCACCATTGGAGGATTATTGATAAACAAGTGATGGATTCGATAGATACAAACACCGAGATTTTGACTAGGATAGGGCAAGGCAACAATGACATAATTATCGCAGCCAATTACTATGATAATCAGTCCAGTGGTGCAGCAGCTACCGTGCGCATAAGCGTGAGAATCAAACAAACAGAGACACAAAATGATGTCGCAGCAATGACCCAAGCAGATATTGATGCCTATGCAGACCAAGGATACAAGATGGTACTCGCTATGCTAGAGAAGTCTGGTGATAAAACAACGCGCATCACGCCCTACAAAGGGATTAAGGACACTGTAGCTGACTATGTTGCTTTACGCTTTGACTATCAAGAAATTGGAGCTACCCGTAAATTTATCAATACTATTTACCTCATTCCACTTGGCAACAAAAACGTAAAAATCACGATGAGTTATGACGTGGCTCAAACAATGCTTCTTGCGCCAACCGTCAATGAAATAAAGAATTCAATCCGAATTGGAAGATAAGTGGTGACAGGTTTAGTGCCGCAGGGCGCAATAACGGAACTCCGCGTATTGCGCCGAATGAAAGAATCCCATTCTTGCAGCGCAATACGCTTCTCTATTGCGCACTTGCACTAGGGGTGTCTTCTAATTTCGCGTTTTCATTATTCAAGAACTTGAAGGATACAAAAGGTGTGAGGAAATTTATACTCTGTTTATTGATTACAACATTCTCAATGGTCGTAACGCCAACAGCATTAGCGAAAGGTTTATTCGGAACAATATTTGGAGGAGTTATTGGTGGTGCTATCGGGAAGATTACTGGAAAATCTGCCTTTGAAGATACACATACACAACAAGAAGTTGACGCAATAATTACCAAGGGCTTCGCCCAAATAGCCGAGCAGAAAAATAGGCAAGGGCCAACTATGATTGATAAAGATACCCGGTGGGATAGGTCTGAGGCTGGCCCTGGTCCTCGCTTAACCTACTTTTATTCTTTCCCCAACTATTCATCCCGAGACATAGCCCCAAGTTGGCTTCAAGCAAACTTGAAACCAGATGTAAAAAAAAGCATATGCGCAAACAAAGAAATGCAGCCATCTTTGCGGTATGGTGCAACATATGTGTATGCCTACAGCGGTAACGACGGCATGGAAATAGCGCGTTTCCAGATAAACAAGAATGATTGTAACTGACGGCGGTGTTGTCCGTTGCGCTGGCAGGATTCCTTTCGTCTGGTCACATGCCTTGCCATGCCAGACCGTCAAGCCCTGCCCGCGTGGTGGCCTTGCCGAGTGCGGTAGACCATGGGCAGGAGGGGAAGTCTTTCAGCCGGTGCGGTCGCTCGGCATGGTTCCGGCTTGCCCGTGGCTTCGATCACCGTCCAGCCAGACCGCCAAGGGCAGGATTACTTTCGTTCAAGTGACTTAGCCCCCCTTAATTTCTCAGATAAAACCCATTGTCCACACGCGCACGGGTTAAACCCATGTACAGCCTCCCGTCTAGGTTCATTTTCGGCTATAGTCCACTCGCTTACAATTCACGGCATGGAATGGTTGACTGGCTCAAGTACCCCGCAAAGGCACACTCCCGCGCTTCGGCTTCGGTCATTTCGCCATCACCCAGCATGATTGCCACTCGCTCGGCAAACGCTTCACAGTGCGGGCCTTGTGGCGGTTCGATACCGGCTTGTTTGCAGCGGACAAACAACCAGCGTATGTCTTTCACATAGGGTTGAAAATCAGACATGGCGTTTCCAATCGAGTCGTTGATGATGTTGCTTTGTGCCGCACACTAGCCGGATACCCCCCCCACTCCTTAAACCGAATTTACAATGATTCCGCCACAGTCCTAACCACACACCCCTACCTATAGTTTGCTATATTCGCTAGTTTCCGCCCAAATCCCGCACCACCCCCCTTAATTTCTAAGGATACCCGGCAGTGTCCGCACAAGTATTGCAGATACCCCCCCGATTTTTTCTCGGATACCCGGCAGTTTCCGCCCTTGTCTTACCATACCCCCCTTAATTTCTAAGATAAAACCCATTGTCCACCCAAGTACGTGCCTTGTTTGCCGTGCAAGGCCAATGCCTTACCAGATACCCCCCCCTCTCATAAGCCTAAAATCAGCACTTTCCGCCAACCTCCGCAGCGCCAGACCATAGCCGGGTTAGAAATCCAAGGGTTCATCAAAGCCCGGTGAATAGTCGTGGGGCTTGGCGTTGTCGCCGTTGGTGCTTGGCGGTGTGCGCTTTTTCTTCACGTCATAGGCAGACAGGCAAGCCGACACGGTGACATTAAGCCCGTGCTTGGTTTCGCCCGTGGCCTTGTCCGCCCAGGTTGAAGGCTTCAATGCCCCGGTGACTGTCAAGGCATCGCCCTTGGCAAGCTTGCCTATCCGTTGCGCCACGTCCTGAAAGGCTATGCCGCTTACGACAACTGGGCTTTCTTCGCCCGTGAACACCGTCAATAAAAAGTTGCAATACGGTTTGCCGCTTGGCCCGGTCTTGGTGGTCGGGTCGCGTATCAGCTTCCCGCTAATCAATGAGTCAATCATGTCTTGGCCCTCAGCCTAAATGCTTTCTTGCGGCAAGGGTCCGCACAATACACCTTGGTTGATTGCCCGGTGAATGGCTTACCGCAGTGTCGGCAAAGCCTGTTTACCCTGTTTACGTTAGTGGCTGTTAGCTTGGATGCTGGCTTGCTAACCGTGTTTACGTTATTTGCCGTTAGCGGCGTTAGCAGGGTTTCCAATTCACCCCGCACAATCCCCCGCAACTGTTCAAGCTGCCTATCGGTGAAGCCCGTCATGCCAATGTCGGCAAGCGGGTTGGCCTGTATGGCGGTTGCCCTCGTTTCACGCTCCTTGGCCCGGTAGTTCCGCATGTATTCCCGTTGGTACTCGGTTCGCTTGTTCATGTTTTCGCTCTCAAAAGTTTTCAAATCGGTTGAATCTGGCTTGGTCGCATGGCCCATTTATCCAACAAGGCGTAAGGCATGGCTTGCCCGTGGCTTCGCTCAACATCCAATCAGACCGCCCAAGGGCAGGGTTCCTTTCGCTTGGCCCGTGGGTTGGAAGGCTCCCGCCAGATCGTGGAGCCTTGCCCGTGGTGCTATCGGCAATCGGCTTGCCCCGCCAGACCGTGAAGGCTTGCGCCGGTAGCCCGTGGCTTCGATCTACCCCCTTTAATCTCTGCACTAAATCACCAGTTAAACCGCCTAGCCGATACCCCCTCAAGTTTTTCGGCGGGTAAAATCCTGATTCCATGGGCGTTCCACAGGCGAAAGCACTACCCCCCCCTTCAAAAGCGGTATTTTCACTTTTTCCGACAAGGTGCATTGCGCTTGATCTCACTGCTTGAGTTGCCTGTCCATTGGCCTTGTTCACGCATACCCCCTCACTCTACAATCGAAATTTTGGTTTTTCCGTCGAAGTGTGCCGGATTTTCGCCTTATTTTGCTTGTTTTTTTTAGCAACTCTATGATTTATAGTTGGTTTTGTCATGGCACACACAGGCACACACGCAAACCAGCTATGTACCTATGTTGCAGGAGTGGGGAGAGTGGGGAGATTGGCTGTAGCCCACGGCTGACGTGGATTACAGCCTCCCCACTGCGTTTTTTTAGTGGGGATTCTCCCCACTCAAAGTGGGGAGCGTGTTGCATAGGCCGGTTTGTTGGTTTGCCCTGCCTCAATTTCTGCTCCCCACTCAAGTGGGGAATCTCCCCACTCTTTTTTTAGGAGTGGGGAGCGTGAAAGCCTTATGCTACAACGGTTCTAGCTATATATCCCCACTCTCCCCACTAAAAAACATTACCTATCCTCTATAGTTTTCCGGCTCATGATAAAGACCCGCCTAGGTACACCAGCAATAGTGCGTTTTGGGTCACGTCTCACTTTGCCAGCTTCCTTGGCTACATCCAGCAACATCCCCCGCTCGTCCATGCGTACAAATAGGCTACGTTGAGTAATAGCTAGGTTCTCTCCCGTGGCCTTTGCCATCTCCTGAGCCGCCGCAAAAGCCGCGTTACCATCCAGATAAACGCGCAATTCGTCAACCCATCCAATCAGTTCACCATTCGGCTTGTCGATGATTGGCGCGTTTTCTCCAATGCCCGGAATCTCTTTCCAGCCCCAAAAAGAAGACGGCTTGGAAGGTGGCCCTTGTTTATGTCGGTCGGCACAATGGCACATCCCGGCATTGAAGGAAGACTTGAGATAACCAAGGAATTGCGTCACCTCGTCTTGGTCGGCTTGCATGTCACCTTGGGCGGCAATCATTTCTTTCAGAACGGTTTGGCAACGCTCGAACTGTGCAACACGCTCTTCCGCCGTCACCGCGCCTTCCAATTCCGCATACATAAAGAACAAATCCACCCCAATCAACAAATTGGCGTAAATATCCGCTGCCCGTGGGTGTGCCTTGGCAAAGCTTTCTTGGTTTGCCCCGTCGCGCAATGACCGCCGTAGTTCAGGCAGGGCTTTTTTCCAACTGTCCATAGTAGGAGCCAACCAGCGCAAGAAACCGCCCATGGCCCGCTCCAAAGCCCCATCCCTTGCCGCTTTTTGCAGTTCGCTCAGAATGCCGTTGTCGATGTCGGTCACGCTCAACTCGACCAACACCAGACGCGCACGGAGGGAAGCCCCGCGTGGAATATCCTCACCCGATGAGACTGCCATGCAGCGGGGAAAATAGGCCGCTCGCTGTTTCATGTCGCTGGTCCGCCGCCCGCGCCCAGCCTGATTACCGACAGCGCGAAGGAAACGGTCTGCCTTGGCATGGAGCTTGTGGACATCGTTGGGTGTCCCTTTTGGCTTGAAGTCATCAACCACAAACACACAATCCTTAGCGGCATGACCCTTGGCTTCAAGGTCGCTTTCGGTGTCATCCCAATTAGCCGGGAAGCTCCGCGCCCCGGAAAATCCCCTCCCAAAGTGCGCCAACATCAATGCAGTAACCTCGGACTTGCGAGAACCCGTGATGGCAGACAGCCACACCCCAAAATCAATCAATGCGGCATCGCCCAAGGGTGCGCGGTAAATGTTAGCCAGAGCGACAACCCCCACGGCCCGGTTTGATGCGGAAATGTCCAACAGGCGTAAACTCGCCCGCACATCTGCGCACAAATCGCCGCCGCCTTCATCCTCAAAACGGTAGTGCCGCATGTTGCCTTCCCCGGCCTTAACCTCAATCTCGGCCTTGTGGCCATCCTTGCCAATCCCCCCGCCGCCATGCAGAAACAGCCACTCATCACCCACTTTGCGCCAGCCGGTGTGACCGTAGACCTTGCGCCGTTTATTGCAGGGAACAAGCCCCTGTATCGCCGTGCGCAAGTGGTCTTTGATCGACGTTCCGGCGTGAATCAAAGGCCGCGCCCCCCATTCGCTTGTCACCCATGACAGGCTGGCAAACTTGGAGGATGACACTTCAACACGCGGAAATTCCGTACCGTCATGCAAACGGCCCTCGATGCAAAACAGCACTTCCTCATTCAAGCCGTCGTCATGGATGATTTCCTCGGCAATCCACGCCACAAAGTTGCACAGCGGTCGCGGCCCTTGGTCATCCATCACCCAAAGCTGATTGCCTTTGTTCTCATAGGGCAGGAAACCGGCATTCGCCCTCCCACGCCCTTGCTGTTCGCCCCCCGCGTCTTGCAAATCGGCCTTGAGAATTTCCAGCGACACAGTGGCTTTCTTGGCAATCAGCTTTAATAGGGCTTCTTTGGAGGCTTTGCGCAAAGCAGACTTGTTGACATCCATCCCAACGCCATACATCAGCGCGGTATTGTCTTCCGTTTGTTCTATTTTCCGCTCAAACGCCGAGCGCAAGGCGGTTTCCTCTTTCAAGTTCACCACATTAGCGCGGTCGGCTTGGGCTTGCGGTTTGCCTGTTTCGAGTCTGGCAGTTGGCTTGCCAGGTTGTTTGGGCTTTCCGGCCTTGTCCACAAGGGTTTTAATGTCGGTCGGTTTATCGTCCATCACTGGCCCATCCTGAGTGTATTGGCCCAATCGTTGAAGTCCGCGCCTTCAATCGGTGGCAGTGCCACAAAGCCCCCTACCAGCCCCGCCGCTTCTTCGGCTTTCTCGATTCCAGCCCGCCGGCCTTTTTTGTCGGGCTTGTCGAAGTCTGCACCGATTACGATTTTGGCATCTGGGAGAGCCGCCCGTACCGCTTGCGCCACATGGGGAAGGTTGCCAGCCGAAAATGCCACAAAGCAACGGTATCCCGTGGCTTCATGGACGCTTGCGGCAGTGGCATAGCCCTCGGCAAGGCAAACCGTCTCAGTACGCTCGCCTAGCCAGTGGAATAGTCCGGTGACTCGCGCACCTGGTAGAAAATCCCGGTCGCGCTCTTCATCGCCTAATAAGATTTTTTGCGGGTAGATCAGTTGCACGTTCCACAAAGCCCCGGTTTCGTCTTTCATCGGAACCAGTAGCACGTTTTCGATGGGGATTACCTCGAACTGGCTACCGCCGCCGTCTGGGTAAATACGCTTTTCCCAAACCGGTAACAGCCTAAGCCCGTGGGCCTTCACGCCCTTGCGGACTAGATAGGGGTGTGAGCCATCGGCAGGATGGGCAGACTCCCACAGCTTCAAGGCCCATGCCGCCCGTTTGCGGTGTCTGGCTTGGGTTTCGGCTTCGCGCTGCGCCTTGTGTTGCTCGATCTCCCGCCGCCGCGCTTCGCGCTCGGCAGGGGTTAGCGGTTGCTGGCCTTCTGGATACCAAACCCCATGAAAGCCGCGCTTAAGATCGTTGAAATAGACATTGCAAGGGGTATCGGCATGGACACAGTAACGGAAAGGCTTATGGCCCTTCTTGTCTTCGGTTGTGCCGAGATAGTGAAACGCCCCGTCTGCCTTGATGTCGCCGACAAGGGCAAGGCCATATTCGCCTAGGATGTGGGTTCTGAAATCTTCGGTGTTAAGTGGTGTAAATGCTTGATTGCTTGATGTTTCCATGTGATAATCTTCCCGTGTTCAGTGGCAAGGTTGCCAAAGCGAAGGCCGGTCAAGCGGGTAACTTGACCGGCTTTTTTGTGTCGGTTTGGTGGCTATCCGGGTTCTGCTTGTGCTTTCAAAGCCGCGATAGCATCAGGCGGCAGTAAGCCCTTTAGCCTTTCCTCAACCTTTAATGACTTTTCGCAAGCATCCAACAAGACGCGGACACAAAGCTTCAACGCCCCCGGCATTAGTTCAGATTTTTCCTCGGCTGAATCGGCGAGTATGCAGATCGTGCCAGCAAGATCGGAAAGACTTTCAGCCAATGCGCCTTGAACCACGATAATCCATTCCAGCCTGTCGGTTGAATGCTGCCAAGATTCGCTTTTGGCCTGAATGTCGCTGTCTTGGGTTTTCGCGTTCATGCTTGGCCCTCCTTGCTCGAATCGGTGTAGGCTTGGGTTTCATCGCTTGCCGGTGCATCGCCGCCCTTTAGGTTCCGTTGCCCGTCAAGGCTCTCTTTGATCTCACACAGAATGTTGCAACGCTCATGCGCCATGTCTTTGGCAAGGTCGGCAAGGCCGCACGTCAGCCATGCCGCTTGGGTGATGTCCCATTGCTCAAGATCGCCATGGGACTTAGCCAGCAGTCGGCTAACAACGCTTATTCCTTCCAAGATTTCCTCTATTCCGCAATGCAGTTGATCGGCAAGGAGTTTCCGGCCCATTGAATCGGTGGCGACATGGGGGTTGAATGTTTCCTGCCCCGGTATCTTGGTCGCCTTTGCCATTGCCCCAAGGTTCAACAGGCGGGAGAGGACGGTAGTGCCGTCCAGATCAACCGCGCCAAATGGCGAATGGTCAAAGCGTACTGAGCCTAGCTCGGTGGTGGCTTTTGAGGTGGTTTGTGCGGTGTTTGGGCAGTTTTCGCCCGTGGTTGGGGTTTGGGTAGGGTTTTGCATGAGATAGTTGCTCCTAATCAAGATTGATTGAAGCGCATCCCGAAAGGGGAGGCGCAAGGGTTCAACTACCGCTGCTACGCGGCCCCGGTTATTCGTGGGATTGCTCCCCTTATTTCCCGGTGTAATCCTTGCGCCAAATTTGGAAAACTGGCGTGTGCCGGTTTCGGTCAGTGGGGTTAGTGGCCCGTGGTGACAGAATCCAGACATAAAAAATCCGCAAGTCTTACGGGGTGCGGAGTTCCCGGTAGCAGTAGTAGTGCGGTCATTTTGCGGCCTATTGGCGGGTAGCGTCAAGCGTTTCATGCCGCCCTCCCCAATGCGTGGCTTTGACCGTTCCGCCACTCTTGGGCGAATTGGGCAAGCTTTTGTTTGCGGTCGTCACGGTTGACCCGCTGCGCCAGCAAAATGGCGTTACGTTCCTCCAAGGCAGTGAGCAAGGCCAACTGTCCAGCGTCTAGCGTATCCCGCTCCACGGCTTTGAATTCGTCAGTCACTAGCCAGTTCAAAAGCTTGGCTTCGTTTTGATAGTGGTAGTCCAAGGTTTCCTTACCCTCATCCAAGCGCACCAGTTTCAGTACATCATTCATGAACTTGAAGGAAACCGCCGACTTGTCCCGTGCCTTCAATCGGTCGTAGTGGGGATGGTTGCCACGAATCAGCCCGTCAATCTGGCAGTCGCACCAAACCGAAAAATCAGGCGAAAGCCAACGGGTAAACGCCACGGCAAGCTTAGGGTGAAGCCAAGTCCCGCCGTTCTTGCCCCGCTTAGTCTGGATTAAATCCCCCCTTTTGGGGGTATTTAGATGGCTTGCCAAAGCTTTAATGTACTCTTTGGTTTCCTGTGATTTAAGCCAGTGGTCAACACGCTTCCCAAACTTTTCAGCGGCAAGCGTGGCGTTGAACCAACCATCCCCGGTGAAACCCACATTCAAGCCCTGATAATTCAAGCGGATAATATTTGATGCTTTGGTATTCATTCCCATGCCTCACTGAACAGCCGACTTGGGTATGGATGCCACAATCATTACTCTGTTCGGATTGCCGGACATTTCAAACATGCGGTTCATGGCTTGCGTAAAAAACTCAACGGCTTTCTTATCTGGATTATTCAAGACAACCCCTTCATAATTCCGAAACTTGCCGTTTATGCATTGCACCATCAACAAAGCAGGGGAAATCTCCATATATAGTGACTTGGTTTTCGGGTCATATTCCCGCGCCAGTTTTTCCGCTTCTTTTTGGGGAAAGCCCATGCCAATCAGCGCACTTTCAACGGTTGCATATTCCCCTGAAAGCCGGTTGCAGATGGAGTAAGTAGGAACTGATTGATTACCCTTGCTCATTTGCAAACTCCCCTTTCCCAATGCGCTCTATAAGTTTCCTGATGTCGGCGCATTTCCAAAGGGAAGACCGCCCTATATACACAGGTGCTGGAAATCTACCGGATTTCACGCCATCGTACCAAGTGGACTTGGATACAGGCACAAGGGGAGGAATTGGGTTAGGTTTGGCTTTGGGATTGCCAAGGATTTGGGTTAGACGGCAGTAGCCCTCAGTGGGTAATTGATTTGTCGCGGTCATAGATACACTCCACAGTAAACAAGAAAACGCCCACGGTCAAAGCCGCAAGCTTGTGGAGTATTATCCAGAATGATTTAACAGATAAAAACGGGTAAATTAGCTAATTAAATGGGGGAAAAGGGCTATATTTTCGTTTACCCCATTTATTAACCCGGTCGCCTTCCTCTCTTAAAACGGCAATGTTTTTTATTAGCATTAAAGAATTTTTTGATGGTATCCGGGCTGACTGGCGGAAAGTCATCCTTGTTCATCTTGCTTAGAGCATCCCAAATAGCTGCTCGCTTTTTCTTGATTAACCAACGATCAAAGCTTTTTCCCTCGTCTATCTCCTGTATGCCAAGCCATTTAATCAAGGTGCGCTCACGCCTGACTGGAACACTCCCCAAGTCGTCAAAGCCTTTTTGTACTGATGCCTCCCCCCCCGTGGCTTGTCCGGGTTCCGGGCTTGCCCCGCCTTGCCCTTGGAAATTACAGGCTTCAAACCATTCGCCGTGCTTTTTCAACACTTTTTTAGGAATTATCGGGTCAAGGATTAGCGGATAATCTTCGCGCCGGTAAGGAATAGGCTCATGTTTTCCACCAATAATGACCCAAATATTTTTATCATAGTCAATGTATGCTTTGTGGGCTTCATAATACCAATGGCTCAGTTCATCAACATACATAAAAGCTTGTGTTGGAGTTATTATTGACGATGATTCTCTCCATGAATAATAGGGTACATTTAGTGGGCCTTCGGTTTCCATTCGCATAACCTCTTCATTATTGACATCCTTGAGCAAGCCTTTCCATTCATTGATTGATATAGGCACAACTGCGCCATTCTCATCTTGTAGATAGGCTGTGATAAAATCAGGTTCTATCATTCCGCTTGGTTTGTGAGCCAATGATCGCAGGATGTCTCCAAAACCCGCTGATAGGGATACGCCCAAATGACAAACATAAGGTATAGACCAAACCGGGATAGCTTCCCGCCCGTTGATGTTGCGAATGATCGACATGCCAGCCCCATGCTCGTTTTCCGCATTCTGCTCACAGTTGCTTTGCAAGGGTTCAGTACTTATCTCGGCCTTGGTTGCCTCAATCGCCGCCAGTTCGTCAACAAACGATGGAATGATTTTATTAAGGGGAAGCTTAATTTGTTTAAACCAATCAGCTAATTCCATCGGTGTGCAAGGGAAGGCAGGGGACTCATTTAGCAAAATAAGTTTTTCTGATGGTAGACACCCTTTAAATGATTCGACTAAATACTGTTTTTCTTCTATTCTGGCTTCATCTAATTTCAAAGATTTTACTCCATCTAATATCCCAATCAACGCCATGAAATCAACATGATTCAGCCAATCCTTTTGCGCCAATTTCCTGCATTTATTATCATGTTTCCTTGCAGCCTTCATAGCCTCGCCTAGTGAAGTATCACCCTCAATTTGTCTATCTAATGCCTTCGCTACATTTTCAACAATAATTTTTCGCCGTTCGTCATTTGCACTGCGATACCTTTCAACTTCTGCGTCTAAATAACTCCTAAAACGGATAAGTGCATCACAGGCGGGATAGTCCTCAAGCAATGCCTCGATTTTATCGGCAATGTTGATTTCCAAGCTCTTTTGATCCGACGTGTCAGCCTCTTTCTGAGGATGCTCCCTTATGCCTTGCTCAAAACTACAGAGGAAGTCGTAACATACATGCTCTTGTGCCGGTGTATTCATGGATAAGCACCTCTCTTGTGCCAGTTCTCAAGATGGGAGCCAAGCCACGCGGTTGAGATACCCGCTATTCGCCCCGTCGGGCTAGGCTTGGCAATTCGTTGAATGTTGTCTATCGGTACACGCCCGGAACGGTGGCCCGTGCCGGTCGGGTTCTTCAAATAAAAGGGTTGATGACCGTCAAACGCCCGTCGATCAACTGCCCGTGCTGCATGTCTTCGCTATACAGCGTGTCGCAGTCATTGTCCAAAGCTGATTTGATTATCAGCGAATCCCAAAAGGAAAAACCAAGGCTTGTGTGTAGGTCAATCGCGCCAATGATGGTGGAATCCGTAACCGGCCCTTTCAACCATGCGCCGTATGCTTGGAAAATGCCCCTTGCCACTGGCACATTAAGCGGTAGGGTCAGCTTTCGCGTGGCATTATAGAAAAATTCTTGCAAAACCTGTGTGCTGAGTGTGCCTTGATGAGTTGCCCACAACGCCTTAAGCAAGTCAGCCGATTTCCTTTGCTTGTCCCCCGCCGTCTTGTCGTTGGCATATAGCAGGATGTTGGTATCGACAAACTTAGAGCCTGTCATAGAGAGACTCCCTAGACCAATATCGCCCATTCAGTGCAAGTGGTGGGTCGTCAAGCAGGGCAAGTGCCTTCTGCTTGGCTTGCTCATACTCATCATCCTTTTTAGCTTGCAATGCTTGCGCAAAGTCCAAGACCGCCGCCGCTTGCTGTTCCGACATGCCCTTGACCGTCTCAACTATTTTTTCTGCAACGCTTGCCATGTTGTTTACCTCTTGCTCATTTTCAATAATTTGGTTGGCTTACTTCGCCGCCCCGCGCTTGATCGGTATCACGTCCGCGCCTTTCTTCAACCCGCCTAGGTAATCCGCCCAAGCTTGCATCAGCTTTTGGCGCTTTTTCATCAGGTCGCCCCGACGATAAGCGGCCTCCGTTTCATCGCCTATGGTATGGGCTAAGGCCATCTCTGACAATTCAGGGTTGAAGTTCGTTGCTTCGCTTACCCAATCCCGAAACGATGAACGGAAGCCGTGTGTGGTTTCTTCATGACTCATCCGCCGTAACAGCATAGCCGCTGCCATATTGGATAAGGGCTTATCGTTGCGGCCCGGAAAAATGAACGGGTTGCCGTCAATGCGCGGTACTTTGTTCAACACCTCCATAGCCGCTAGGGAGAGTGGGACTCGATGTTCCCGCTTGGCTTTCATGCGCGTTTTGGGGATAGTCCAGATTCCTTCATCCAAATTGACCTCATCCCATTGGGCGTTCAAGGTTTCGCTGGTTCGAGTGGCGGTCAGGATGATGAATTCCAAGGCAAGAGCCGCTATTCCCTCCTGCTGGCGAAGTTCCCCCATGAATGCTGGCATGTCCTGCCATGGCACGGCCTCATGGTGCTGTACCCGGTCGGCTTTCGGGATTGCGGAAAGCAGCTTGTCCAAGTGGCCTTTCCAACGTGCCGGGTTTAGCGCATCACGCAAGCCCTTAGCCGCCGCCGCGTCCAATACTGCTTCAATGCGCTGGCGCAACCGCGTTGCGGTTTCGTGCTTTTCCTTCCAAATGGGCTTTAGCACTTTCAAGACATGCTCGGTTTCGATGTCCTTAACGTGAAGCTTGCCTAAAACCGGGTAGGCATATTGGGTCAGGGTGTTTGTCCACTGTTGGGCGTGTTTGGCATTTCGCCAAGCGGCCCGTTTGGACTCGATCAATTCAGCCGCCACTGCTTCAAAGGTGGCCGAGGTTGTTGATTTGCGCCTTTCCGCCAAAGGGTCTATGCCTTCGTGCAATTGAATTCGCAACTTCCCGACTTCATGACGAGCATTCGCCAAATCCACAACATCTGCACTCCCAAGCCCAATTTCGTGAGAAATGCCCTTGAGCATGTAACGGAAACACCATGTTGCGGATTCACCCCGCACATTCAGATAAAGGCTACGCTCAACCCTATGCTTACCTTGTTTCTTGCGTAACGAGTTGATGGTTAGCGGACTGGCCTTCTTACCCATTGCATTCACCCCGAAAAGTTGCCCACAAATCTGCCCACAAAATATACCCCGGATTGTGGCGGAAAGCAACAAACTTCAACGGACACATTAGAGTCTTATGATATTGATATATTTATATAAATGTGGACTTAGACGGAGGCTCTTAAATGTCAAAATGGCGGACACCTTCTCCGCCACATCGAATTCCAACACAGTCCACAAGTAACTTGCTCAAGGCATAGCCCCCAACGAGAACCTAATAAAAGCGCAAACCTAACCCATTGCGCCATACAGCTCAAGCCCTAGTGTTTGTCCAACAGGGCGAACTACGGCAAGTATAAGATGACCTGTCACGGCTTTAGGTTGATGGCTTTCAAACCCGAGTGGGCAATTGATAGCTAAGGCCCTGAACAGCGAGGGTTGTTAATTTTTGAATTACAGACAAACTACGTTGGCTGCAGACGGACCTTTCTGACCCAAAACGGCAAGGGTCCGGCGCGTCCGCTTGAGCACCGGGCCAGCGGTTATGGGCACGAATGAAATTGCCTGCGGCACGCGATTTAACCGCCGCTCTGTAGTAAACTAGCCGCATGGCACAATATTTCCAAATTCATCCACTGTCTCCCCAGGAAAGGTTGGTTCGAAGGGCGGTCGAGGTCGTCCGCAATGGCGGACTGATTGTCTACCCTTCTGACTCATCCTATGCCTTGGGCTGTCAAATTGACAATAAGGATGCCTTGGAGCGAATTCGCCTTATTCGTCAATTGGGTCAAGAACATCGTTTCGCCTTGGTTTGCCGCGATCTTTCCCAGATATCGTCTTTTACCCGATTTGGCAATGAGGCATTCCGGTTGATTAAAATGCTAACACCCGGGCCCTTCACCTTTATCCTCAAGGCGACCAAGGAGGTGCCGCGCAGGCTTCAGCATCCCAAATTCAAGACCGTCGGCATCCGCATCCCAAACAGCCCGATTGTGCAGGCATTGGTAAAGGAATTGGGCGAGCCATTGTTCAGTTCAACCTTAATCATGCCGGGAGATGATGAGGCAATGTCCGACCCCTACGAAATAAGGGAAAGGCTAGAAAAACTAGTCGATTTAATCATTGATGCCGACGTGGTTCCCTATGAACCGACGACTATCATCGGGTTTACGGAAGACACCCCGGAAATCATCCGCCAAGGCAAGGCGGTTGTGACGTTTCTTCAATAAATTCGGAAAATTCCCGACCATGCAAGAACTGACTTTAATTCAGAAAATAACCATTTGGGCCTTACCGGTTCTTTTTGCCATCACGCTGCACGAAGTTGCCCATGGCTGGGTCGCGAAAAAATTCGGCGACAGGACAGCCGAGCGCCTAGGCCGTTTGTCTTTGAATCCGTTGCAGCACATCGATCCTATCGGTACATTGCTAGTGCCGGGTTTAATGTTGCTCTTCAGCAATATGATTTTCGGCTGGGCCAAGCCGGTTCCAGTGGATTTTGGAAAATTGCGCAATCCCCGTCGCGACATGGTATGGGTGGCTATAGCCGGCCCCGCAGCCAATCTCTTAATGGCGATATTTTGGGCATTGATGATACGCCTGGCGATCCTGCTGCACTCTGAATTTCTGAGCCAGCCCTTGGGTTTGATGGGCCAGGCGGGCATCGGCATTAATGTGGTCCTGATGGTGTTGAATTTATTGCCCGTGCCACCTCTGGACGGTGGACGCATCGCCCTAGGGCTGTTACCTCCCCGTATGGCCTACCAATACAGTAAAATTGAACCTTACGGATTATATATTTTGTTGTTTCTGATGATGACGAATCTACTCTGGGTATTCATGGGTGTGCCGGTTTCTCTGTTCCAGGCCCTAATGAACGGCATTGCCGGGATATGATCACGGGCATGAGTGACTTGGCCTTCTTTATCATGGCGTTTGGCGACTCGTCGCCGACTTCCACGACCTGCTGCAACGAGTTGCCGCACGCCAAGTACGAACCGCTAGTTTTGACATCCCATTGGGCTTAACGACGACGGTGCCTCCATGAGTGAAAACCCTACAACAGTGTCCCATTCCATCGCCTTGGTCAATGGGACACCTTACACCGAACTGCCCGAGGACTTGTATATTCCACCCGATGCGCTGGAAGTCTTCTTGGAAAGCTTTGAAGGACCGCTGGATTTATTGCTGTACTTGATCAGACGGCAGAATTTGGACATCCTAGACATACCCATTGCCACAATCACCCGTCAATACATTGCCTACATTGACGCAATGGCGGGGATACGCATGGATTTGGCCGCCGAGTATCTGTTGATGGCCGCGATATTGGCCGAAATAAAATCCCGCATGTTGCTGCCGCGCACGGAAACAGCCGAGGCTGAGGAAGACGACCCTCGAGCCGAATTGGTGCGGCGCCTGCAGGAATACGAACGTTTTAAAACGGCGGCGGAAGAACTCGACAAATTGCCGCGTTGTGAGCGCGACGTGTTTGAACTGGGTGGGGTTGACACTAGTACCTTGACGGTGCGCAAAGTCTACCCCCAAGTCGATTTGCAGGAAGTCCTGTCGGCTTTCGAAGACGTGCTGCGACGGGCCGAGCGGTCCACCCATCACCGCATTCTGCGCGAGCCGTTATCCGTGCGCGAACGGATGTCCAGCGTGTTATCCCGCCTGAAGGAAAAGCCCCAGCTTGCCTTCCCCGAGTTATTCAATCGTCGTGAGGGCCGACAAGGTGCCTTGGTTTCACTTTTGGCCATATTGGAATTATGCAAGGAACGCTTTATTGACATTATTCAGGAAGAGCCCTTGGGCGAATTATATATTCGGGTCCACCAGGCAGCACCTGCCTGAGCGAGACCAGGACGTTGCAGAATCACCCGCGCACCCTCCGTTTGACGATTATCCACTTAAGCCTGCCATGGATTTGAAGGACATCGTCGAAGCCGCGCTGTTCGTCGCGCCAAAGCCCTTGAGCGTAGCCGAATTGCAGGCTCTATTCCCGGAAGACGGACAGCCGGAAGCCGCCGAGGTGCGTAGCGCATTGACTGAGTTGGCGAAAGAATTCGACAATCGGCCCATCGAACTGAAGCAAGTCGCAACGGGTTACCGCTTCCAAGTGCGGGAAAGGCTATCGCCATGGATTTCCCGTCTATTTGAGGAGCGACCGGCGCGTTATAGCAAGGCGTTTTTGGAAACTCTCGCCATCATTGCCTACCGTCAACCGGTTACCCGAGGAGAGATTGAGGAAATACGCGGGGTTGCAGTATCCACCCAGATTGTCCGCAACCTGATGGAGCGGGATTGGGTACAAGTGGTGGGACATAAGGAAGTTCCTGGCCGCCCTGGGCTGTACGCAACCACCCGCCACTTTTTAGATTATTTCAACCTGAAAGGGCTAGACGAACTGCCACCTTTGCAAACTTTCATTGATCGGCTAGGCCCAATTGCCGACACCCATTTGCCCGTTCCTGATACAACCGCAAGATACCATGACCAAACCGAAACCACCCGACAACCAGAAAACCATACGGACCAAGCGCCCTAGCCAACGACCCGCCCCGTCGAAGGTTAATACCGTTGAAACAATGAACCCTTTACCCTTGGAAGATGGCAAAGCGAGGGAAACCGAAGGGGAGCGCATTCAAAAAGTGCTGGCCCATGCCGGTTTAGCCTCGCGCAGGGAAATCGAAACTTGGATCGAAAGCGGCGAAGTCTTACTCAATGGCAACCCCGCCAAACTGGGCGACCGCTGGAAAGAAGGCGACCAACTGATGCTGCGTGGACGCCCGGTCAATGTCGAGAAACGGGTCAACCAAGCGACGCGGGTTTTGCTATACCACAAGCCTACCGGCGAGATCGTCACCCGCCGCGACCCGGAAGGACGGCCGACTATCTTTGTACAACTGCCGCGCCTGGAAATTGGCCGCTGGATCAACATAGGCCGTTTGGATATCAACACCCAAGGTCTGCTGCTGGTCACTAATAATGGCGAGTTGGCAAACCGGCTAATGCATCCGTCCAGGCAGATTGAACGCGAATACGCGGTGCGGGTGTTGGGGCAGGTTAGCGAAGACATGCTAGAACGGCTCAAACAAGGCGTGGAATTGGAAGATGGTCCGGCGCATTTCAACGCTATTGTCGAAGCCGGCGGCGAGGGTTCCAACCACTGGTATCACGTCACCCTCAGCGAGGGCCGCAACCGTATTGTCCGCCGCTTGTGGGAGTCGCAAAACATCGCCGTTAGCCGGTTGATTCGCATCCGCTTCGGCAATATCGTGCTGCCGCCCCATATCAAGGCGCGGACATATACCGAACTCCTGCCAGAACAACGGGATAGCCTGCTTGTTTCGGTTGGCCTTGCACCCGAAGCCCCGCCCCGCAAACCCGTCCGCACCCGATCCGGCGATGGCAGGTGGAGGGATAAATAAAGAAGTTACGCGGAGGGCCAGAATAGGCGGATAACGATTATTGGGCCGTATATCCTCCGTCCGCAAGCAAAGCATGACCCGTCACAAAACTGGCCTGATCCGAGCAAAGCCATAGGACAACCCCGGCAATTTCTTCTGCCGTCCCAAAACGTCCTAACGGGTGCATTCCCGCAATTGTTTGGCCGATCTCGTTAGCAGGGGTGATTCCCACACCTTCCAACAGCTTAGTTCCTATAAAACCCGGACACACGGCGTTGACCCGGATGTCGCACTTGGCGTATTCCAACGCGGCCGTTTTGGTCAGCCCTATCACACCATGCTTTGAAGCTGTGTAGGGTGCCGCCACGTTTGCACCGCTCTCGGCAAAAGCAAGGGCGGTGGCCCGTCCAATTCCATCGGCACCCCCGGTGATCAAGGCAACTCTGCCCGAATAATCAAAGCTAACTGATTTTTTCATAGTGTGTTCTCAAGGCAACACCACCGCCTCTGGCGCAATCCAACTTTCCTTGCGGTATTCAACCACTACGGTGGTATAGAGTCCGCCGCGAACGTTGAACTTGGCAATGATCCGCATAAAGTTGGGTAAGGTGGCGGCAACCAGATCGTCAAGGACTTGGTTAGTGACAGCCTCATGGAAAGCGCCTTCGTCCCGGTAGGACCAGAAATATAATTTGAGCGATTTCAATTCCACGCACACCGCATCGGGTACGTATTCAATCAGAAACGTAGCGAAATCGGGCTGCCCGGTTTTCGGGCATAGGCAGGTGAATTCCGGCGCCTCAATGCGGATGGTGTAGCTCCTGCCGGGCTGTGGATTGGCGAAGGTTTCAATTTCTTTGCTGGGGTTCGTAGACATGGCGTTGAGGATTCGCTTTAGGCTGATTGCAATTAGTTCGCTATAATAAGCATTTGTTCCCGCCATAACCAGACCGTTGATTGTCATTGCGCAATTCTTATTTTATAAAACTCGCCCTGCCCAAAGAAATCCCCCTGCCCCCCTTTTGCAAAGGGGGAAGTACCCGGCCCTCTGCCCCAATTAATTAAATGCGACTGGACAAAATCAAACTCGCGGGCTTCAAGTCCTTTGTCGATCCAACTTCAATTCCTTTGCCTGGAAATTTGGTCGGCGTGGTCGGACCCAATGGCTGCGGCAAATCCAATATCATCGACGCGGTGCGTTGGGTTATGGGAGAAAGTTCCGCCAAGCATTTGCGCGGCGAGTCTATGGCCGATGTGATTTTCAACGGGTCATCCACCCGTAAGCCAGTGGGCGTGGCATCGGTGGAACTGGTGTTCGACAATGCCTGCGGCAGTGCGCCAGGAGAATATGCGAAGTACCAAGAAATTTCCATCAAGCGACAGGTCACACGGGACGGCGTGTCAGTTTATCTGCTTAACGGTACGCGTTGCAGGCGCAAGGACATCACCGATATTTTTCTCGGCACTGGTTTGGGTGCGCGCAGTTACGCCATCATCGAACAAGGAACCATTTCCCGCCTGATTGAAGCCAAGCCAGACGAACTCCGCGAGGTGATCGAAGAAGCCGCCGGCATTTCCAAATATAAGGAGCGCCGTAACGAAACCGAAACCCGCATGAGGCATACCCAAGAAAATATGGAACGCCTGCAAGACCTGCGCGACGAGGTGGCAAAGCAAATTGGCAACCTGCAACGCAGCGCAAAAAAAGCGGAAAAGTATACCGCTTTAAAGGAGGAAGAACGCCTTTTTCGCCTGCAACTGCTTGGGTTGCGCTGGCGTAAATACGACCAGACGCTAAAACAGCACCAAGCTGCATTGCTGGAATGCGAGAGGCAATTTAGGGAGTTAGTAGGCGAAGAAAATCTTCTGATCGCCAAGGAAGAGTCGGCGAAGGGACAGAGGGAACAACTCCAAAAATCCTTAAACGACAGGCAGGGGCGGTTTTATGAATTAGGTGCCGAAATCACCCGTTTGGACCAAGCGATAAAACATGCCCGCCAAACCCGCGAAGGGCTGCGGCTTGAGCAGGAACGGCTCAAGGTCGAACAGATTCAGGCACAGGCACAATTAGCGCATGAACATGGGCAGATTGATGCCGTTCGCTTGGAATTGCTAGAATTGGAATCTGAAATTAAAGCTGCCCGGCAAACCGAAGCCAACGCTGCCGCCGAACGTCAAGAAGCGGAAAAAGCGCTCAAAGCTTGGCGTGTCGAGTGGGATGCCTTCAAAGGCGATCTAGCCAGCTTAAAAGGCCAATCCGATGTTGAGCGGGTGCGTATTCGCCAAATGGAAGAGCAGCAGCGCCAACTCCGAAGTCGCCGGGAACGAATGGACAGGGAGCGGGATGAAATTGAAAACGGGCTTAGGGACTCGGAATTGGAAAACTTGCAAGAAAACCTGACCCAGTTGGAAGACAACCAGAGTGAGTATCTGGCCCGCTTGGAGGAATTGCAAGTAGTGATCCACTTGCAGCGTAGCCTTGCCAAAACCTGCCAGGATGGCTTAAACGCCAAACGGGCGCTGTTGCATACTAGCCAAGGCAAGATCAGTTCCTTAGAACTGCTACAACAACACGCCATGGGCAAAGACCGCGCAGCCCTTAAACAATGGCTTAGCGATGCCGCACTGCACAAAGCCAGCCGATTGGCCGAACACTTGGAAGTCAGCCCCGGCTGGGAGTCGGCGGTGGAGAATGTGCTTGGCGTTCACTTGGAGGCCGTCTGCGTCGAAGATACCCGCCACTACCTCCCTCTATTGAATGGAGGCAAAAATCTTGAGTCGATGGCCTTCTTTGAGCTTGGAAATCCCCCTTGCCCCCCTTTGAAAAAGGGGGACAGGGGGGATTTGAACGAGCGGCTGCTTGATTGCATTCAATCTGCATGGAATTTGAATCCATTGCTGGGCGGTGTTTACCGTGCCAGTAATTTAACGGAAGGCAGGGAATTGTGTACCCGGCTGGAACAACACGAATCGGTGGTGACACCAGACGGTGCCTGGATGGGACCGGGTTGGTTGGTGATGAAGAAGCCTGATGACGCCAAGGCTGGGGTGTTGAAACGCGAGCGGGAATTACGCGAAATGAAGGCGCATTGTGAAGAATTGCAGGCGGTTGTCGGCGAATTTGAGTACAACTTGACTCTTGCTGAGGAAGCGGCACAGCAAGCCGAACAGGAACGCGAGCAGCGCCAGTCCGAGTCCAATCGTATGGCTACCGAAATTTCCCGCATCAAATCGCGGACCAGTGCGGCAACCGCCAGACACGAACAAGCCAGTAAGCGTCTGCGCCAACTCGAATCGGAACTGGAAGACTTGGATGAACACCTACGAAACAATGCCGAGGAGGTCGCAGAAGCCAAAACCCTACTACTACGGGCCGAACAAGGGATAATCGAATTTGAACGCCAAAGCAAAGATTTAACTAGCCAACAACTAGCATTTGAACACCGCGCCGCCGAGTCGGAAACTGCATTGCACACTGCCAGGGATCGTCTACACGGGCTTCAAAGCCGGGTGGAAACCTTACGATCCATGGAATCTCTAACACTCAAGCATTTGGAACAGGGCGAGGGATACCACCTACAGACTGGAGAACGCTTGAAAGAATTAGCCAAATTGATTGAAGAAGCGGGTGTGCCCATGGATGAGGAACAGGAAGCCTTGGAGGAATTGTCGGAGCAACGTTACAGGGTGGAACGCGAACTGGCTGAACTTCGCAAACAATCCAGCGAAACCGAAACCGGACTGCGTTCCTTGGCAGAGGCAAAACTGCGCAAAGAACGTGAGCTGGATGCCTTGAAAAAACGCCTGGAAAAGATCAAACTGGACTATCAGGAAAATGATGTCAGACGGCTGACCGTACAGGAGCAATTCGATGAAATTGGCGTCAGTCCTGGACAGGTGATTCCAGACATCCCCGAAGAAGCCCAGGAAAAGGACTGGCAACAGAAGGTGGCACAATTGACCGAGGAAATCAGCCGTTTGGGTGCCATTAATTTGACCGCCCTAGACGAATATAACGAGCAGTCAGGACGTTTGCAAACCCTAGACAAACAACGGCAAGACTTGATGGAATCGCAGGCAACGCTGACGCAAGCCATTGAAAAAATTGATCGTGAATGTCGAGTCCGTTTCAAGGACACCTTCGACCGAGTTAATATTGGGATCCAACGCATGTTTCCCAAACTATTCGGTGGTGGCCAGGCTTATCTGGAAATGAGCGAAAGGGATCTGTTGGAAACGGGTGTGACCATCATGGCCCGCCCGCCCGGCAAGCGCAATAGTTCCATCCACCTTCTGTCCGGCGGCGAAAAAGCGCTGACGGCAGTGGCCTTGGTATTCTCCATCTTTGAATTAAACCCAGCGCCTTTCTGCCTTTTGGATGAAGTGGACGCTCCTCTGGACGATGCCAATGTCGTTCGCTTCAGCCAATTGGTAAAGGAAATGGCAGAGAAGGTACAATTCCTTTTTATATCACATAACAAAGCAACCATGGAAATCGCCCAGCATCTTGCCGGGGTAACCATGAAAGAACCCGGCGTCTCCCGCATTGTTGCGGTGGACATTGACGAAGCCGTAGTACTCGCAGCACTGTAGAGGTAATGTAATGGAACAAATGGATAGTGAAACACTCCGCTTGCTATTAGCCGTAGCGGGCGTTTTCGTCATCGCAAGCGTCTATGTTTGGGGACGCCATAAGAAAAAGCTGTTGGATTTCATCAACCAACGCGGCGAATACGACGCGTTGGAAGAGCATGGGGAACCGCCGCCACCCGAAGACGTGTCCAAGCCCGCCAAGGCCGGGTACTATAGCGGTTCTTTGGCAAGGAAAGACCCCCCAATCAGTTTTAACAATTCGGATCGCAGCCAACGGAAATTAATGGAGGAACAACCCGAACCAGTTCAGACGGAACCGGTCCGTAGAGACCAGCCCCAAACAGATCCTTTGGGCGCACCCTTCCTTATACAAATCAGCGTCGTTGCCAAAGGTGGGTTCTTCAACGGACTACAACTGCGTGATTCCTTGGACGATCTGCGTTTGATTTACGGTGACATGGGAATCTACCATCGCTATGACCGCGAATATCGTGTCCCGCTGTTCAGTGTTGCCAGTCTAGTGGAGCCGGGCACATTTCCCATCAAAGACATGGAAAATTTCGAATGTCCTGGCGTAGTGCTATTCTTCCAACCACCGCAAGTGGATGAACCGCTTGAAGTTTTCGACGATCTAGTCGCCACCTGCCACGAACTGGCGTTGAACTTGGGCGGTGTTGAGTGGGACGAAAAGCGCCAACCGTTGACAAGGGAGAAAATTAACCAGATGCGCGGGCGGTTGCGGGAAGCATATTAAATACACTTCTCCTTTGGGGCATCTATACGCTATTGTTTTCGTTGCCGAAATAAACACTAAGGAAATCACCCCCCCTTTTTTCAAAGGTGGAGCCATTAAGGGTTCCGATTTCTCTGGCTTTTTAACTTCATAAGGAGGAATATTGCCCTTTTGGGCATCACACAGCCCCTTAAACAGAAGGAGGCTACCCATGCCTAATCAAATAGAAGTTCTGATCGAAAAAATCCGCGAATTGGAAGCGGAGCTTGAAATAGCCTTGGCAAATCGGGCCGAGGAATTGCGGCTGCGGATTCTCGACGGCAAAATCGAATACACCAACGACATCCTCGCCGCCCATCGCGCACTCAAGAAAGGCTTGCTGAAATATGTCTTGGATTCAAGCCCTCTAAAAATAATCACCCTGCCGTTTATCTACGGGATTGCCCCACCGTTGGTGCTGCTTGATGCCAGTGTCAGCCTCTACCAATTTGTTTGTTTCCCCGTCTACGGAATACCCAAAGTCAACAGGAAGGATTACTTGGTTTTCGACCACGCCAACCTCGCCTACCTGAATTTGATCGAAAAAGTCCACTGCGCTTATTGTTCCTACGGCAATGGGATACTCGCCTATGCGCGGGAAATAGCAGCGCGGACGGAGCAATATTGGTGTCCGATCAAACACGCGAAACGGATCAAAGCTGCACACAGCCGCTATAATCGATTTGTTGATTATGGCGACGCGGAAGCTTATCACAAAAAATTGGGTGAACTGAGAAAGGATTTTGAGAATGAAAGTAAACCAATCCTATAAGCACCCTGGCGGTTTTGGCAGTCCTGCAATCAAGCAGGCGTAGCGAACCGCGCTTTCGGGAAAGAGCTTGTGTAAATAGCGGGAATTGCCTTTCGCCTCGCCAAACTGCTTTTGCACCGCTTTGACAAACATCCGGGCATTGGGGAGATGTTGGAATTTGCAATAATAGTCGCGGAGGAAGCGGATAATCTCCCAATGGGCTGCGGTTAGCCGAATCTGCGAGCGCATTGCCAATGCCTCGGCGACGGTTTCATCCCAGTCCGAAGTGTCGGACAAAAAGCCGCTATCGGTCAGTTCCAAAGACCTGCCATTTAGTTCCAAAGTTGGCAAAACTTCAGGCCCCATGGTCTTTGTAGCCGTTGGAGTCCATTTCCAAGCCATGCGGCACGGAATCCATGCGCACGACTTTCGTAGAAATTTTCCCGTCGGGATGGAGTTCTATACATCGATAACCTTGCGGCACTCTGTCCAGCGCGAAATCATCAGTGTCTGGCTTGAACTGAAAACACGTCGAGGGGCATCCTAGCAAGCGCAGGCCGTTGTGTGTTACATCCATGGCTTGGTGGATGTGCCCGTAGACCACGCCCCTGGCTTGGGGATAACGGCCAGCCAGCTTAAAAAAAGATTCGTCGTTAAACAACTTCATTGTGTCGAGCCATCTAGCTCCGGTAGGGAGGGGCGAATGGTGGAGGCAAATCAAGGCATGGCGTTTTGGCTGTTCGGCAAGCTTGGCTTCGAGCAGGTCCATTTGGCCTGGGGCCAGATAGCCACTGGGGTCGAGTGGGACTGTACTGTCTAAGCAGATGATCTGCCATCCATCCAATAGAACTTGAGAATCATAATGGATATTCCCTTTCGCCAAACTTTGCCGGATCAATTCGGGATCATCGTGATTGCCGGGTAGGCAATAGCAAGGCACACTGAGTGCGTTCAGATGATTCCCTAGGCGTTGATAGGTGGTGACGGAAGGCTCCTGGGCTAAGTCGCCTGTCAATAGGAACAAAGCAACCCCATCTTGGTTTCGCCAGGCATGTTCCAGCACGGCGAGAAAACTTTTTTCGGTGCTGATCCCCATCATAGTTTGCATAGGATCAGCGAACAGATGAAAATCGGTGATTTGTATGATAAGAATGGGTTTGGTCAATTCGCTGGCATGCCGCATGTTGGTCAATCCTTTGCAATCTTGAGTAAGTTAAACTTAAATAACCGAAATTTAGGTTAATGTCTAATTATTTTGATTTGAATGACTGCCGGAAAGCATATTTAACCTTCACGGAGAATGGGACACCATGAGTAGACACTACTTGGAACCGCTGTTCGCACCCCAATCAATTGCCGTATTCGGTGCAAACGAAAACCCCACAACGGTGGGAGGCCGTGTCTACGCCAACCTGCTGGCCGGTGGGTTCGCCGGGCCGGTTTATGCAATTAACCCGAAATGCCAAGAAATAAGCGGCAAGCCCTGTTTTGCTTCGCTCGATAGTCTGGACAAACAGATTGATCTAGCAGTCATAGCAGCACCGGCGGACACTGTTGCAGACATCATTCGCGTATGCGGGGAGCATCGGGTCTATGCAGCCATCGTATTGTCCTACGGGTTCGGTGAATTGGAGGGTGGTGCGGACAAGCAACAGAAACATTCCCTGCTTGAGGAGGCAGTTTTTTATGGGGTGCGCATACTCGGGCCGAACTGCCTGGGCCTGATGCGGCCTTCCATAGGGCTGAATGCCACCTTTGGCAATGACATTGCCAATCGCGGCACCTTAGCCTTGGTTTCCCAATCCGGGGCGATTTGCACGGCCATTTTAGATTGGGCTAGCGCCCACTCGGTAGGGTTTTCCACAGTAATATCCGTGGGTGCTGCCACCGACGTTGACTTTGGCGATATTCTCGATTATCTGGCTTTAGATGCAGAAACTCGAGGCATTCTGATGTATGTTGAAGGAATCCGTGATGCTCGCCGTTTTATGAGTGGGTTGCGGGCGGCGGCGCGTTTAAAGACAGTCATTGTCATAAAAGCCGGGCGGCACAGCGAGGGATCACGATTAGCTTGTTCCGATGCCGGTTTTCCACTGGATTCGGAGGATGTCTTTGCTGCTGCCCTTGAACGTGCCGGTGTAGTGCGCGCCGACACGGTCAAACAAATGTTCGCGGCGGCGCAAATGCTCTCCAAGCCACACCGGGTCAGAGGCAATCGTTTAGTCATCATTACCAACGCCGGTGGCCCCGGAGTATTAGCCACTGACCGGGCATTGGAACGTGGCATAGAATTGGCGGGGCTGGACGCGGAAACCCTGAAAAAGCTAAACACATTACTCCCCGGAGCTTGGTCTCATGACAATCCCGTGGACATCCTAGGGGATGCCACTCCCGAACGATACAAGGAAGCCGTGGAAGCTTGCCTGCAAGACCAAAATGTCGATGGCCTGCTGGTGATGCTGGCCCCACAAACCATGACGCAACCGACGAATATTGCAAAAGCCATGGTCCATGCCAAAAACCCACTCCGCAAACCCGTCCTATGTTGTTGGTTGGGTGAATCCAAAGTGCGCGAAGGCAGGAAAATCCTCGACGAAAACAATTTCCCGGCATTCTCCGATCCAGAAAGCGCTTTGGAGGGCTTCGGCTTTCTAGCGGAATTCCGCCGCAACCAAGAGCTCCTGATGCAAGCGCCGGGGCCATTGGCGGATCTGGAGCCCCCTGATATCGAAGGTGCTCGCTTAATCATTGAGGGAGTTTTGGACGAAAAGCGCACACGGCTTTCGAACCTTGAGACACGCGCCTTGCTACGGGCCTTTGACATACCGATGCTGCCAGCCATGACTGCCAACTCTCCCAACGAAGTGCTTGCTGCCGAAGAACGCAACGGGCGGGAGCTTTTGGTCAGTGTGGTCAGCGACCCTGTATTCGGGCCGGTCATCATCTTTGGCATCGGCGGCAGGGGGGGGGATATCCTCCATGACCGTTCCATCGCATTGCCCCCGATCAATGAACTCATTGCCCGTCATAAAATAGGGCAAACCCAAGTTGCAAAGACGCTCGGGCAGTGGAACAACAAACCGGCAGCTAATATTGACGCAGTGGTCAATGTGTTGTTGAGGGTTTCTGAAATGGTCTGCGAATTGCCCCAGATCAAAGAAATGCACATCAATCCTCTGACTGTCGATGAACATGGAGCATTCGCCATAGACGCGCACATTGAAGTAAGCCGCTGGCCGTCGGGCCGGAAGGCTTACGACCACATGGCCATCCATCCTTACCCAAGCCATCTGACCTGTGAATTTCAACTGCACGATGGCTCTTTAGTCACCATCCGCCCCATCCGCCCTGAAGATGCGCAAATGGAGCAAGCCTTTATTCGCAGGCTATCGCAGGAGTCAAAGTATTTTCGCTTTATGGAGTCCATTCGCGAACTTAGCCGGGAAATGTTAGTGCGTTTCACCCAACTTGATTATTCACGGGAATTGGCTTTTATCGCCATACTCAGTAAAGGTGATGAAAATATCGAGATAGGGGTGGCCCGTTATTTCACCAACCCCGACGGTGAAAGTGGCGAAATCGCCTTGGTCGTCGCCGATGAATGGCAGAACCTTGGGCTTGGCACACGTTTGATGTATTGCATCATTGATGCTGCCAAAGAAAAAAAATTCCAAACCCTGGAAGGCGAAGTGCTGGCAAATAATACAAAGATGCTGCATCTAATGCGTAAATTGGGATTCAGCCAGAAGACTAAACCCGACGAGCCGGGCGTGGTTGTGGTTACGAAATCCTTGTAGTGTGGTGAACAGAACCGGGCGGGTTTGGAACCCGCCCCTACGAATCGACATCCCGTTTTCTGTTTTTAATGCATTGATAATTTGGAATTAACTACCTGCGTAGGGGCGGGTTCCAAACCCGCCCTTATTATCTTTGCCAAATTGAGGGGACGGCTTGGCGGGTTACGGTGCGCGTCAGGACCAAAGTAGGCGGCAGGTTTGGCAGGAGCGCACATATCGGTTTAGCTGACGATGCTGCAAAACTTAAACCTTGACGGATGACATTAATTGGTGTTAATAGGTTGTAATGAATACAATTTAGTTGTATGGAAAATAACCATGCATCAGGCAGAAACCATGACGAAAACTATCAACACAGGTATCAAGCTGGACGAAACGCTACACACACGCCTCAAAGCCTTAGGCACAGCCAAGGAACGCACCCCCCATTGGCTTATGAAAGCGGCCATTGAAGAGTATGTGGAACGGGAAGAAACCTACGAACGGGAAAAGCGCGAGGATATGGAGCGTTGGCAACGCTATAAGCTCACAGGCCACGCCATACCGCACGAAGCCGTTAGCGCATGGCTTGCCTTATGGGGAAGCGAAAACGAACTGCCGTGTCCCAAATAGTTTGGCTACCTGAGGCACTGGAAGACACGGAACGGTTGCGCCTTTTTCTTGAGGACAAAAACCCGAAAGCCGCTGCCCGCGCCGGTCGGGTTCTGCAAGATGGCGCAAAGCTTCTTGCCAGTTTTCCCGAAATAGGCCAACCGATGAATGACGGCACAGACCGCCGCGAGTTGTTCCTGCCTTTCGGCTCTGGCAACTATGTCTTGCGCTACATCACTGACCGGCAAACAGTCGTCATCGTCCGCGCATGGCACTGCAAGGAAAAGCGCGACAAAGGCTAATTGTTTGCGTTAGTCAATGCGTAAGAGCATACTTTCTAACAGTGATTAGAAATTATAGCTTTGAAGCTAAATTAGCTTACTGTCTGATGTTACGCAAATGGGAAGGCCGTAGCCCGGATGGAGCCGCTTGCGGCGCAATCCGGGTGGTTCTCCCGGATTACGCCGCAAGCGGCTCCATCCGGGCTACAATGCTGAAATTCAATGGTATGGTGCGTATCATCAGTTACTGTTTTAAAACAAATCGTTTTTCCCATGTTTCAAAATCTTCTTGTGATAGATTTCCTTTTACATACAGCATTTTCAACATCAAAGAGTTACTTGGTAGTGGGTATGATAGCACAGGTTATTCGGTTGACCTGAAGGTTTAACGAAATGTCTGTTTTAGGTATATTTTTAAGATGAAAATGCTGTATATCAAGATTTCTCTATGCTTCACATACCTTTTGCAGAAATGTATGCCAACCAATCATTTAAACGCGTATAATAATCCACCTATGGGCTTCCCTTAACGCGG
>QJPH01000283.1 GCA_003242955.1 Candidatus Methylumidiphilus alinenensis | reverse complement strand
GCGACCCAGGAGTGTTGCCAGCACAAACCCGACAATCACCAATGCCAATGAGTGAAGCTTGCCGCGTTTGTCCCGTGGGTCTGGCAGGTCATTATTGAGCAGGTCGACAAAGCAGTTTATTTGCTCGTCACTGAAAGGCACTTCGTTGGTCATAGATTGTGGATGTCATGCCAAAATTTTAGGGGCGCGAATTATACTACAATTCTCATCAGGTTTTTTATGAGAAAGCCGTGCCCCCTTTGCCCCGGCCACATTCTGCTTGATGAGTTGCCAGCGCAACGTCGGCCACTCTATTTTTTCGCCAAAAAAACGCTGCACCGTCCGGTAGCTTCCACCCTTCTCGGCCCAGCGGGACAGGCCCAGCATGGTGACGCGACCCGTCATCGCCAGCACGGCCTCAACGACGATAGCCAACTGGTTCAGGGTGCGCCGATTCAGGTGTGGACTCAGTGTGCTTAGGATTGCTATGATTTCATGCATGGTCAGATTCGGTTCGATTGTCGGATGTTGTGATGAACCCCCGTATTCTACCTTTTCTGACCATCCATCCTTGTACAACAATTACGCCTTTGCCATCGTTCGGCCCACAGGCTCCATAGCGCCGAAAATTGACACCCAAAATCACTCATGCCGTTTGGCGAAGGTACTGTTATTTTGTGCATCCCCCAATCCTTGACGGCAAGCATCAAACAACACGCCACACTGGAACGATCAACCTTCTATCAATTTGCCGGACATGTACCTGCTCGATAAGATACAACCCTTTGAAGCTTGCCAGTCGGGCGAAGCGTCTGCACGATCCCCGACGGCGACGAGCGCAAGCAAGCCCTCTCGCTGCTGGCGGCCGCTGCCGTTGGCCTGCATCATTGACCTATCGCTTCATACTGCGATGTCTGCCACCAGTTTTCCAACCGCAGCGAGGGTGGATTCCTTGATTTCAGCGCTTGCCAAGCTATCGTTTAGGTAGGCGGCTACCACGATGGGGGCACGGTTGGGCGGCCAAATGACACCAATATCATTGGCACCTTTCCTATTGGTGCCAGTCTTTTCGCCGATCCGCCAGCTGGCCGGGAGTCCAGCCTTGAGTCGACGTCCACCCGTGGTATTGTTAAGCAGCCATTGCTGCAACTGATCGCGGGAGGTTGAAGAAAGCTCATTACCCAGAACGACCTTTTTCAGGGTATACACCATGGCCCTCGGCGAGGTGGTATCCCACAACCCATTCGCACCCTTAAAGTTCAGTTCCGGTTCCTTTCGGTCGAGACGGGTGACGCCGTCGCCAAGTCGCCGCATAAAGGCGGTTAGCGCAGGCGCCCCCCCATAACTAGACAGGATTAAATTAGCGGCGGTGTTATCGCTGGCGGTCACGGCGGCCTCACACAACTCTGACAGCGTCATGCCCGACCCATCCGCGTGTTTCTCGGTGATCGGAGACCAAGCGATCAAATCCGCTTGGGTGTAGGAAATGCGCCTTACAATGGACTCCTGACCGGCATCAACGCGATGCAAGACGAAGGCACTGGCCAACAGCTTGAAGGTACTCAACAGCATGAACCGCTCGTCTGAGCGGTAGCCATATTCCTGCCCGGTGGAAGTATCCAAAATATGTACACCGAGACGTCCATGGGCCGCCGCCTCAAGAGTGCGCAGGCGCGCCTTTACTACTTTGGTATGTTCGGTGAAGTCGTCCGAGGATGTGGCAAAACCGCGTCTCGCGGCGATGCCGAGGTTGCCAAGAAACGCGCCGACAGAGATTAACGAAAAGAACTGTCTCCGGTTCATAATTTCCTCATGGAGGCTAAGAGTTTGGAAGACTAAACGGCGTGGTTCAAATCAGGGTAACAATTTCTGCCGGGATCAGGGGGAAGAACCTAGAGTCCGGCGAATTGCTGAAGCGAGTTGATTCATTTGGGATACTCGCCCCCCTAAACTTCACTTGGATTCTGGTTCCGATGACATCTTGTTCTCTCTCCGTGGCGCAGCAATTCAGAGCGTAGCCGTAGTCTCTCTCGAGCCGAATCTGACCACGAGTGGAATCATAGCAATCCTAAACACACTGAGTCCACACCTGAATCGGCGCACCCTGAAACAGCTCACTATCGTCGTTGAGGCCGTGCTGGCGATGACGGGTCGCGTCACCATGCTAGGCCTGTCCCGCTGGGCCGAAAAGGAAACGTACCCCCGCAAGTTAGGAATGATTATCGTTGACACCCCGCCGCCATGGGTGCATTATCTGGATCAATGGGTGGCGATGCCCAGTGAAATTCCTATCCTTCAATGCGGAAAGATAATAATGACAAACACGAATTCCAATCTCACTCGCCGACACTTCCTAAAAACATCCCTCGCCATCGCTGGAGCAGCGGCGCTACCGCAAAGTTTCGCGGGTGTTCAAGGCACTCCAACCGCCTCCAGTGCTAAATTTATCCGTTACAATGTCATGAGCGAAGGCGGGCAGAGGGCGCTCGCAAGCTACGCCAAGGGCATCAAGGCGATGCTTAATCTTCCCCCTGAGCATCCACAGAACTGGTTTCGCAACGCTTTCATTCATTTTATGGACTGCCCACACGGGAACTGGTGGTTCTATGTCTGGCATCGAGGTTATCTGGGCTATTTCGAGCAGACGATCCGCAAATTGAGTGGGGATAACACGTTTGCCATGCCCTATTGGGACTGGACATCGCTGCCGCAGATTCCAGATTCCATGTTCATTGGTTCGCTAAATCCCATGGGGGCCGACTTTGAACCCTACACGCGCAACCTTGCGGTCTTCACGGCTTTCATAAAACCAGCCCTGACAAAATACTGGAATAACCTCAGTACCGCCCAGCGCGGGCAACTCAACAAGCGTGGCTACACAGACTTAGATTTGCTGTGGAATGACGTCACCGGCTACTCTCCCTCACTGGAGCATGGTATTGCGGATAACATGGCATTTGCCATTACTTGTGCCGCGCGCTATCTAACGCGCGATAATCCGAAGTTAGACGCTAAGACTAGTTATAATGTGTCGCCTGAAATGGTCCACGCGGGACTACAGCCGAAATTCTTCTATCATGATGACATTAAACAGAGCTTCACCAGTTCAAAGACTGACTCACACAACTCGCCGCCGACGAAAACCACTAACTTCTCAGTGCTCGAAGGATTTCCGCACAATAAGGTTCACAACTTTATCGGCGGTGTAGGCCCAGTCGATCCAGGGCCTTATGGCAATATGACGAACAACTTGTCGCCGGTTGATCCGATCTTTTTTTTGCATCATTCCAACATGGATCGTTTGTGGGATATATGGACACGTAAGCAGAAGCACTTCAATTTGCCTTATTTGCCACCCCTTGGAAAAGAACTGGATGATCTCTCCAATGAGCCATTCTTGTTCTATGTCACAGCCAATGGCGAACAGGTCGGCAATAATAGCCTCGCTGGCGAATATCTTAGCACCGGCAGGTTTGATTATACCTACGATTCAGGCTTCGGCGAGGACATCATGAAAGGCCCGATTGCAGAACCGACAGCCAAGCAAGCAATGCCGCTGGTTAACGGCAGTGTGGAGGGGAATTCGGCCTTGCTTGCCATCCCTTCCGCCGCGATAAAGAATCATCTGGCCGCCACGGGGGGGGTATCCTTGCTGATGGCGGAAGTCACATTGCCGTGGCCAAGCGCGACGTCAAATACGCGCGAGTTCGACGTGATCGTGGGCGCACCTTCGGAGGTGACCCAAGTCGACGCTGACAGCCCCTACTATGCAGGCACGATTGCGTTTTTTGGCAAAATGGCTCACATGAAAGATATGTCACCAAACGCAACGTTTAGTTTCCCTCTGCCTAAGTCGGCAAAGGCATTCCATTTGCTTGGCGATGCAGAAAACACCCCCGTAAATATCCGTGTGGTGCCTACGCAGGGCGGCAAGAGTACTCCGACGGTCAAGGGGGTTTCGGTGCGAGCTTCTGACTAAAACGCTATGCGGATATCAGCGCCCACTCTGGTGTTCCCGATGCTTATCGCGTGCGCCGCGAATGGCGACACCGGAAGCGAGATGACCCTGACCTTGCCCCATGCCTTGCGCGCCGGCGAGACTGCTTGGCTTGAGGTCAGTGTCGGCGTACTCGCGCATGGCAAGGAAATCGATATCACTACAACATCGGGTAGGCCACTTGGGACTATCTCACCGTTCGTCAATCGCATAGGCCAAGAAGTCGGTCACTACGCTATTCCCCTGCCCCCTGATGCAATCTCGGGTGACCGTATAGCATTGAGGCTGTCGCTTGGCAACGAGCGACGCGCACTCACGCAGGATGAGGTGAGAAGTGTTCGCTTGACAATTGGCGCGACACGATAGGGTTATTTTTGGCGAGCGTTAGGAAGTCAGGGTCCATTTAATTATTATTTTCAATCGATTCTCTTACCAGAGGAGCCAAGCTATGCTTAAGAACTGCCACTTCAGCGCAACTGCTCTTGCAGTCTGCTGGTTCTTGACGAGTGCACAGGCAGTTGCAGATGCGGTTGACCCACACTGCCTGTTCACTGAAATTGACGTAAACCAGTATGGCAAAAAGCCATTTGCCAACCCTGCCACCATCAACTCGCAACAAGGCAAGCTGGTTTCAACCCTCCAAATCGCCTACACGGACAAGAGCAAGACATCCATCGGCGGTTGTCCAGTGAAGCTGAGAAGCTACAACGAGCAATTAGTGGGGCCAACTTTGCGGGTTCGTCCGGGGGAAACCATGAATATCCTGTTACAGAACAGGCTTCCGAAAGAAACTCCGCAAGAAATCGCAGACCAATTCCAGCAAGAATCCAGCCAAGCATGGCTGGGTACCCGTCCCCACTCTTATAACACGACCAATCTGCATACTCACGGGCTGCATGTTTCCCCCACTGGCAACAGCGACAATGTGCTGTTGGCTGTGCTGCCGCAAACTGAACTGCCCTATGAAATCAAGGTGCCGCTCAATCATCCTCCGGGCACGTATTGGTATCACGCCCATGCCCACGGCTCGGTGGCAATCCAAGTCAGCAGCGGCATGGCTGGCGCTATCGTAATTGACGATGACCCCGATCAACTCCCACCGGCCCTGCGAGATGCGAGCAGGCCGGAACATGAGAAAGTCATGGTATTCCAGACCACCTTCTACGATACCCAAGGCGAGGTCAATCACATCACTTCCTTCTTTCCCGACCCGTCTCGAAGCCCTGACCAAGGACGCAAGAATTGCAGTGAATCCAATCCTGACAAGGATTCACTATGCACCTGGGGATTCTCCAACCGCCTAATCACAATTAATGGTCAGATTGTCCCGAAGATCACCATGCGGCCTGGCGAGGTTCAACGCTGGCGGCTGGTCGACACTGCTTATCGCGAATCGATTCAGCTTCGACTGGAAGGCCATGACTTGCATGAAATCGCCATTGACGGGATATATCACGACAAAATTGACATTTGGAGCGAACAAGCCTGCATTCAAGATCCGAAAACACGCTGCCTTAATTTGCAACCGGGTTATCGCAGCGATGTCTTGGTGAAAGCCGCCACGCCGGGGGTATATCGGCTTATCGACGTACCTTCCAGCCCCGAGGCATCGGTCTTGATAGCGGCTGAGTTCATGGGGCTTTTAGGTGCGCCGAAGGAAGCGGAACATGTCCTAGCCGAAGTAGTGGTGGAAGGCCAGCCCATGGATATGGCTTTACCCACCTCCGAGCAAATCGCATCACTTGCCCCGTTTAAAGGTGTAAAGCTCAAGGACCGGGCCATAGGCCAACAAACCGTTCAATTCTCAATCGGCAGCGATTTAAATCCTGACCCGGCCAAACAACGCAACTATTTCCAAGTCAATTATCAGGCTTTCGATCCTTCCAAAGTAAGAAAGCTCCAGTTGGGTGCCATAGACCGATGGAATTTGAAGGGTCAAGGCCATGTTTTCCATATCCATGTAAACCCCTTCCAATGGGAACGAAGTGGGCCCGACGGCAACCCGGAATGGGTTTGGAAGGATACGCTTTTCGTAAGTGCCAAAGGGGAACAGGTTTATACCCAATACTTGGACTATTTAGGCCAGTTTGTCATGCACTGCCATATTCTTGACCATGAGGATTTGGGAATGATGGAAGTAGACCAGGTAGTTGAAGGCGAAAACCTTGCCAAGCACGGGGCGGGGATCCATTGACGCTGGGTTTGCCAAATTGGCTTGGACGGATTCTAAAAATTGGGGAGAACAACAATGTCTCAAGTGACTATAGGGATGCCTTTGTACGAAGGCTGCACCCTGCTCGATTTTGTGGGTGCCACCGAGGTGTTTAGATGGGCGGGCGGCTATAATGTGCTGTGGCTGTCCACAGATTTGAACCCAGTGGCCACGACCTCAGATGCCCGGGTTCTTCCCCATAAGAGGTTCGCGGATGCCCTTGCTGGCGAGACGAAGATTGACACCCTCTTCATACCCGGCGGTGGGGATGCCGTGGCCAAAACGATGTTCGACACAAATTACATCGGCTTTCTTCAAGGCATCGCCCCGCGATGCGCTTGGGTCGGCTCTATATGCACAGGGGCCTTTCTTCTAGCAACAGCCGGTCTACTGGACGGCTGCAGAGCCACCACCTATTGGAGCCAGATCGAAAATCTAGCGTTATTTCCCAATCTGTGCGTTGAGTCGGGCTATCCCCGCTGGGTCATTGACGAGGGACACCACCGGTTTACCGGCGGAGGCGTTTCGTCGTCCATCGATCTGGCCCTAGAATTGGTGCAAAGGTGGCAAGGCATGAAACAACGGCAAATCACACAACTCGGTTTGCAGTATGCGCCGGATCCACCTATTCCCCCTTCGGGCGATCCCTGTAACGCTCCGCTTTCCATCGTCACCGAGGTGCTTGATGGGCAGGCCAGATTTATCGCCGATTACCGGTCAGCCGTCGAAAAAATCATCTTGGGGCAATCATCTCTGTGACAGGGCTGCTGATTGGTGGCAACACGGCGGCGAACTCCCGGTGAGCTACCTCGGGCAGTACTAGACAGTGAAAATGACCGTGACCACCCTGCGCTAACAGGCTTTCACTGCGGCCCCGCAGAATCAGTCCTTGGCAGGGTGTCCTGCGGGAATCCAGCCACGCAAATCCGGGCCATGAAAGGATTAGGCAACTTTCATCGCAAGGGGTGTCGACATAGATTGGTAAGCCGCTGAAAGGTAGTTGAAATTAACACATAATTCAAGAGGATGAACCATGTCCCAGCCAAACTTCATTTCCAAGTCTTTCGCCAGTGAGTTAAACCTATCACCTGAGTTTAATTTTGAACACAAGCGAAGTTCTTTCAACGGAAACCAGCCGCTGCCGCTGACCGGTTTGCATGCTAGTTGGCCGGACGGAAGACAGATGGATGGCGGCTTGGGCATTGGTCAGCCCGAGGTCGGTTTGGAAGGAATCCTGAAGGTCTTGAACGGAACCATCCAGACTAAGCAAGCAATGCCGCAAGGCAACCGCCACACCCGACGCAGCCTACGCGCACGGATGAAAGGCCAAAAGCGGGCAGGCCAACACCGTCGCATCAAGGCCGGGAAGGGCCACCAGACAGCTTCGGCTGAAGTCATGCGCTCCCATGCCGCCCAAACGGCCATCCAGCGCTACGGCAATGCGCCCAGCCTGATAGAGGGGATTAAACCAACTTTCACCCCGATTGCCTCTACCCTGCCCAACGGCAATACACCGACTGATATTTCCATGGGCTGGGACGGGTCGTTGTGGGCCATTGATCCGCAAGGCTCACCCCATTCCTATGACCCCATCAACAATATTTGGGATGCGCATGGCGAGGGAATTGATGCCGCCGCCACAATAGATAAAACGCTCTACCTATTTCGAGGCAGTGAATACGTCACGGTGAATCTGTCGAATAATAAAACCAGTGCGCCAATTGCAATCGCCGAAACTTGGCCTAATTTGCCACGTTCTTTTCAACAGGGGGTGACAGGTGCTGTCAATATTTTCGGGTCACTCTGCTTATTCAAGGAAGGCTGGTATTTATCGGTAGACGGTAAGATTTCACGGAGAAAGCTCACCGATTCCGACCCTTGGCCAGTGAACAGTCCTGGCTGGGAAAATGGGTTGATAGATGCCGTGTATGGTTATGAGTCTGCCCCATTCACAAGTGACAGTTTTTGTTATTTTAATCTTATTCGCGGCTCTGAGTACATTACAATAGTGGCGGAAAACTTTCCCGACAGTGGCCTCTATGTGCTTTCCGGCCCTCAACCGATTGCTGATCTCCTGCCGCCAGGTTTATCGACCATTGATGCGGCCGCCTGTGTGGATACTGCAAGCCCTCCCACCCTTGCCATTTTCAGCGGCGTGGACATGACGTTCGCAAAGGCCTCCTCCACCACCGTAGCAATGGCAAAACCCAATGACAGGGAAAGCATGGGCATGACCAAACCAGTGGAAATATCTTATTCAGCCACGCAAAAGGCTCAATATATTCCAAGCGCATTCCAAGGCTGGCCCGTCCAGTGGAATCCGGTGTTGCAACACGCACCGAGCGGACGGACCGGCAACCTATGGGTGGCGACAGCCGGAGGCGAGATCGTCCGACACGATGGCGATTCTTGGAATTTGGCCCCTGGGGGGAGCAAGGGGAGTTCGGTTTCAGTGGGGATTGATAACAGTGTATGGGCGGCGAGGCTGGCCTTTACGCCCATTTATTCCCCGGGCGCATCAGAATCAGGGATCAGCGGTGAGAAGCTAACGTCTACCACCGTGCAGAGCTTCCCTTTTGATTTCGAAGGCACTGGTCGGCAAAACTACCTGTTCTTTTATGACCCTGCCGAGAACTCTGTTGAAATCATCAAGAATGACAACGGCAACTTTTCTTCCGTCTATTCCAGCAGCACAGGGATTGGCGATTACGTTCTGACTAGCGCTGATTTGGCTTTGGCCTTTGATTATCAGGGCACAGGCAACCCGGATCATCTGCTGTTCTACCGGCCAGGACAGCAGACGGCCACTGTCATTGCCAATGACAAGGGTAGTTTTTCCATTGTAAAAAGCTTTACCAGCGGCATTGGGGAGTTCGACTTAAAGGGCACTCAGGATCGTTGTTTCGCCTATGACTACAAAAGTTCAGGCAAGCTCGACCACCTAGTGTTTTATCGTCCAGGGCAGGGCGCGATCTTTATCTTGGAAAACAACGGTGGCGATTTCCGCCACGTCTATTCGATGGGCCAAGGTGGTTCGGGTATCGGAGGATACAACCTTGCCTCCGAGGCTGACCGGGGCTTTGCCTTTGACGGGAAAGGGGTTGGCAGGCTCGACCATTTGGTCTTCTACCGTCCAGGCAGCGGTGCCATCTTCATCCTAGAGAAAAAGGACGATGGATCCTTTAACCCTATATATCGTCAAGGCGACCCAGGAGTGGGGATAGGCACGTATCCGATTAACTCGACCAGCGACCGCTGCATGGCCTTTGACTATGCGGGCAATGGTAGGCAGGACCATCTGCTTTTCTACTGTCCTGGTTCAGGCAAGAGCACGATCATCCAGAACAAACAAGGGGCATACTCGATCCTTTACCAATCTGCGGCCGGGATTGGCGGATATGATCTTCTTTCCACGGCTGACTTGGGGTTTGCGTTCGACTACGACGGATTCGGCAGGCTCGACCATCTGGTGTTCTACCGTCCTGGGGAAGGGGCCATCTTCATCCTACGGAATAACGGCTCGCCCTTGGCCAGTTGGGATGGCGAATCCTGGACGCAGCATCCTCAGCCGCCGGAAGAGTTGAGTCAAGTCAGCGCCGGGGACAGCAGCCGGGTTTGGCTACGCGACAGCAACGGCAATGTCCTGCGCTACGCCGACCAGCAATACACCCCGAACAGCCAGACGACAAAAGCGGCTCACATCTCCGCCAACAACGACGGCACGGTGTGGCATTGCGACCACTCCCCCAATGCCTTCTGCCTAGTTTCAGAATCGATGATCGACCCGTCCCAGCACGTTATCAACCCGTCCGTGTCCAGTGTGTTGAAAGTCGCATCGACCAGTTACGGCGCGTCCCATTGCCTGACCACGCACAGCGACGGCAGCACGGTCGTTTACCGCTACGATTCGCCTTATCTGTTCAAGACTTCAAAGGCATATGATGGAAACGGCGGGTTGACCGTTGGACTAGGCAAGCTCTATCTAACCCTAGGTTCAGGGAATGACTCTACCAATTGGGATGGCCGGTTGGTCTGTTTGGATCAACATACCGGGGAGGAGTTGGCAAGTTACAGTTTCGCGACATCGAATTTTCCCAGCCCGCCTGTAGTGGACTCTGCCAGACAGTTAATCTATGTGACAACTTATGGTTGGGAGACTTCTCCAGGCGGTTGTCTTTTGGTGTTTGATTCCGCCAGCTTGCAACTTTTGTGCGCCTATTCCACGAATACAAACTTTACTGCCCCACCGACGCTGCAAGGTTCGTCACTTTTTTGCGTTGATAATTCTGGGGTGCTATACAAGTTCGACACCTCGACGTTTGCCGCTGGTGCTTCCATTCAGCCTGTCTGGAGTTTGCTGCCGCCGAACCCGAATGGCGGCGGCACTTGCAAAGGTGTGACACTGGCGCCCTTGGTTTTGGGGGACCGGGTTTATGTGGCACTCTTGTATGACGACAAGAACTTCTTCCTGAACCATTGCAAAAATGCCGATTCCAGCGACCAGCAATTACTACCATTGACCGGGGCCCAATCCGCTGTTCCAGGTTTTTCCGGGAGCAGAATTGTGACTAATTCCAAAACTCCGGATGCGAAATTAGAGCTATACATCCCCATACAAGGAGGGGTTTACATCGTTCGGCCTTTTGCTCCCAATCAGGCCGACCAAGTCAAGGCCTTTCTGTTGCCTAACCAAACCAATATCACCGACATTACCTATGACGACGGTCAACGGCCCGGTCAGACCAACCCGCAATTATGGTTTGGGGATAATTTCGGTAACTTATGGAGCATTGACCCCACTACAGCCATGAAAACTGGCAATGCACCCTATCGGGCCAGAACTGCCACCTGCAAAATTGAAAGCCAGCCCCGGCTATACCAAGACCCGCAAGGGCATTTGTCGGTGATTTTCGGGTTGACAGGGGACATTACAAACGAGTCCAGCGATGAATTTAGAAGCCTTTATATCTTGGATGCAGACTCAGGAACTTCAGGCGAGATTCCCACCGGAGTAACAACCATCGCAGAAATCAGCCCATTGGACGGTTCCCATAATGGGGTATTGTATGTTTCAGGCTACAACACTGGCGACTCATCGGGTTTTCTACCCCAAGTAATGGGTATCCGAGTAGATGCCTTGGTGCAAACCCAACGCAACTTCATCATCGAATCGCAGCTCATGCAGGATTTTGACCAAGACAAAGCCACGGCCAACAACACCAAAGGATTGACCGCCCGTTATCAAACCCATCTGACCGTAGTGGACGATTACAAAGCACCACGCCCCAATGAGCCGGTCAAAATCTGGGCGGAGAAACCCGACACCGCCATCACTGTCGATGGCGTGTCCTATACCATCGGGCCGGACGAAGATCAATTCGCCAACATCCATACGGGGGTGGACGGAACCTTGACACTCTTCAGCGAGGCCGTGGTGGACAACCCCAACCCGAAGAACAGCAAGAAAGTCGGCAATATGTTCGCTACGTCATTGCGGGTCTGGGCCACCTTCATGAATCCCTATGAGCGCATCGTGGTCAACCCCGACCATGAGTTCCACAAGCGGGTCACGACCGCTTACAGCGATCCCCTCGAGACCGACCCCGATCCTGACAAAATCAACATGAACAAAGTCTCAAACTATCAGGGGAATCCGTTGTTTAGCGACAGCGACCAGAATGCCGGTCAGCCCAAAAGTGCGGCGGACGCCATCGGCCAGATGCGGCAGGGTGTCGGTTTTGGCGGCGATAGCACATCCACCCGCCTGAGTTACTCACACCTGACCCAAGGGCGGCGGCTGGCACACCACTCCGCCGAGGCTCTCAAGCTGGCCGCCGCACCACAGGCCTATATCGCCTACCCCGACCTGACGGGCATGGGGTATTTTGCCACCAATATTCCCAACCGGAGGTCGGCAGTTCCGGCTACCACAGTGGGTTTCAGACTCACTATCCTCGATCCAAACAATCCGTCCGGCAACCAGCCCATTTTCAACCCATTGACCCACGCCGAGGCCTTGCTGGCCATCGACAAGCTTCCTGATAAACCTTGGGAGCCTTCGCTCGAAAGCGGCTTAACCGGGCCTAGGTTGCTCGGCAATTGGTGGACGGACTTTTGGAATTGGCTGCTCGGGGCGTTGGAAACAGTCATCCATGAAATCATCGTCGTCGTCGGCGAAGTAGTCTCCGTTGGGATTCGCTTGTTTGTGCAAGGCGTCGAACAGGTTTTCCACTGCCAGATCAAATTCCTTGACGATATTGCCTCGGCCGTCGGCTCGTTCTTTGACATGCTGGAAAAGGGTCTCGACGACCTGATCGAAGCCTTGAGCGTGTTGTTCAATTTTGATGAGATTCTGAAAACTCATAGGCTGATCGAGAGTTATCTGAAATCCTTGCTTCAGCAAGCCGGGCCGCTGATCACAAACACAATCCTGCCTGCGGTGGATGGTTTTCTTGACACGGCAGAAGACGAGGTCAAGGCTTGGTTTGACACCTTGAAGGCTGATTTGGGAACGGATTACCAAATGAGCGACTTGCCCTCTTCACAATCCACCGCGCATGCCGCCATGTCGGCAGGAAAAAATGGAAAAAACCCCCAATCCCATGCCGTGCAGGGCAGTTGGGGAATACAAAAAATGAAGACCAATATGCCAGGGGCAAAAACACCGTCTTCAGGATTGTCTGTTGGCGCGGCAAGCGCCGACGATCCATTGACTGATATTTTCAGTGCCTTTTTAACCAGCATTGAGAATAATCAAGACTTAAAACAAGTGTTGAATCAGTTAGGAACTGACTTTAACGGTCTTTTTCAACAACACTCAGTGGGCGATTTTTTCAAGACCCTGATCAAAGTAATGCTAGATGCCATTGAGTCGCTCATTATCGGCGGCATTGCCCTCACCAAAGCCGCAGCCGACGGTCTTCTGACCGCATTCGATAAGATCATCGACGCACTGTTCAACCCTGACACCGGGTTGCTCACGGCCACGATAGAGATTCCTTTCCTGAGTTGGTTCTATGAAGTTTTGACCCGCGATAAGCTGAGTATATTAAGCCTGCTTACTCTGGTGGTGGCCATTCCAGTGACGGTTCTGTGTCGGGTCATCACTGGCTATTACCCCTCTGCGGGTTCTGCGGGTTTGGCATCGACACCCCTTTTCGGCTTGGTTGCAAGGCAAGACGTTTCTGTCCAGATCACTCCCGCAATACAAAAATGGATCATCTCCATCACCCTTTCTGCCATTATTGGGATTTCTAGGATGGTACAAGGCCTAATGCGTAGTCTCATATTGTTTTGGACTTCTTTTTCTAAGTTTAGTGCAGGAAATGTCATGGAGGCATACCCAAAGCTATTCCCAGCCTTTATAACGTCAAATTTCCTCATCGCTGCTTTTAGCTTTCCCCTTGCGACAAGCGATATCAGTAAGGTGTCCACTTACACATGGGCATTTTGGGGGATTACTGCCGTATTGGCGATATTGAGTATTCAACCCACGCTTAAGTTAGATTTGGTTAAAGCCGACAGTGAGGCATTGAAAGTTATCATGGCGGTGTGGACCTGTGCGCTGTCGATTACGCATTTGGCGGTGGCTGTCGTGGGTTATATGAAGTCCCCAACAACACCAGGCAGTGCCATTGGCAAAGACCTAGGTTTTTCCAGCAAGGTCTTGGGAGACATACCCGGCATCTTACAGCCGCTTGCCTTAGTGGGGGGGGATGTCGGTTTGGCTCTCTCCGCTTTTAGCGTTGTCGACGGTTGTGCCATCTGCGCCTTGGTGATCGCCTCGGCCGTTGAAACCCCGCCATCCCTTGAACAGCAAGATTTCCTGGCCCTTACCTCCCAATCTTGAGGATTGCCAGCATCAGTTCAAAGCGGCACGGGCGGGGCAACTTCCAGGCCCTGCCCTGTGACGACACAGGGCAGGGGAGTGTTGCGCGCAGCCTCCTTAGGTGATTTCCAATAATGAATCCACCAAAACTGAAATGAATTGTCCACGAAAATCACGAACAATTCCTCCGCAAATCACCTTGCCAAGCTGGGGCTTGGCGTTCCTTCCAAGAGCGCCAAGCCCCAGCTTGGCCTTTGGATGGGATGTTCTTTATTGGATATCACCTTACCTGAAGCGGTCTGAAATCAAAAATGGCCGGTAAATTCTCCTATCGCGGTCTACGCGATCTACGTGGGCTGGAGTGCGGGAGCCGTGTCATCCAAGCATCAATGTGCGTTCTGATCTTACCGTTAGGGTCCCGTCGAGCCAGATCCCACTCGATTCTGTCGCTAGATACAAAACGGTCATGAATGACGACGGTGCAACCACGCTCATTCGCCCTCCAAGTCAGCGTATGACTCGCTTCGTTCCACGTTCCCGTTCGCTCGAATCGGTTGCTTTCGGAGTCGAATACCCAGTGGCGGTAGACCTTGTTGGCCACATCCCATGTGCTGATCTGCAAATCCTCGTCGATTGGGTACCCCGGCACGGCATCCGTTTTCGCTCGATATTCGACATACTGGCCGCCTAGGGTGACAAGCCCAACGCCTACGCCTGTGGCTTCAATGACACGAGAGGCCATGTTCTCTGACTTGATGGTGACATGAGTCCGCCACCGGCCTTCAAACCGCCGCAAGACTGCGTCAGCCCCCATCACAGTTTGCGCGGACGCACAAAAGACAGAGCCTCCGAATAGTAGCAGAGCAAGCAAGATTGAACGGGCTTGAATCATTCGAGCGGTACCTTCAAGGTTTGCAAAAACACCCACGCGCAGGTGAGTATGCGTTTTTTGAACCAAGCCACGCAAAACAGCCGGAACGCTGCCGCAAATTAATGCAACAGAACCCGGCTGACTGCTTAAACTCAATCCATCTCTTTGGCACACGGAGAACCGGCAACCTTAAAGATTACAGCGAATACAAGAATGCGCGTAACGCCGTCAACTGATCGAGATTGAGGTGATTCAACTTGTCGATCATGCCCAATTGTTTGACGGCCGGGCCATCATGGAGAAATGCGGCTTCGATGGCATCGCAGGCCCTTCCATCGTGCAGCAGAAAATCACAGCCCGGTTTTATGTCATTCTGTGCTATTTTTTTGTCATGGATAGGTTTTGTCGTATTGTGATTGGAGTCGGTGACAAACCGGTTAAACCTCAGTCCTTTCAAGGGCGGTGTCCGTATCTTTTGAATATAGCCTGCGTAAGCACTATTGATAACTCCCTCAGCATTGCGGAAATCACTCACCCCCGCAGGTGCTTTTGCAACTTGGGATAAATATCCCATATCGTGCATCAGCAAATCCGTACCCAAATAAGAAACAAAGGGGTAATCCGTTACTTGCCCAGTCTTGTCTTGAAGTTTCTGCAAGGCAAGACGTTCTTCGTCAGGCAACATATTGTCTTTTTCGACAAAAGGGATTTTGTCTATGACATGGCAACTGCTACAGCCTAAATCCCTAAACTGTTTTTCGCCTTGCTGAACCAGCGAAGTTGCAATTTGATATCGAGAGCGGTTGGGTATGCCGATCCAACGCTGGTAGGTGGCCATGTTCCTGACCTCTTCTTCGGTAATATCGGAGTTGGGTGCGCTCTGTTGGCAACTCAGATCGGCGGGACCACAGAGGGTTTGGCTGTAGCGAACCAGTTGTGTGGGTGCTTGTGGATTGGGATGGATTTGCTTAAACCCATCTTTTGAAGTGATGTTCATCTCAACATGGGCTGCGTTAGCTATCTGGTCTTCAAGCGATGCGCGATCCCCAATCCAGCCCCAGCGGCTGATATAACAATCGTTGGGGGTGCTGCAACTGCGATAGTCAGCCGAGGTATCCTTGCCCACAATAATAGTCCGGGTTCCGGCCACCTTCCCGTAACAACCCGCATAGGTCAAGGTTTTTTGCTGCGAACTCACATTGTCCTTGATTTTCGCATCGGGAATCATCTCGATCAGCGGAGAATTACCGAGTCGTTTCCCCACTAGATGCATAATGCCGATTTCGCCATCCTCAATGGCTTTCTTAAGGGCAGGGCCATTGACATCAGCACAGTTTGCGGGCCAAGCATCGGCAAGAACAGCGTCGGGTTTAATAGGCATGTTGTCGTCACAGCGTGCATTTCCAGTATCCACCATGCTCGAGATTTCTGGCCGTTGCGGCTGATATGGCTTGCTGCTGCCGACTGGTTGACGGGTTGTCTTATCCACAAGGTAGAAGCGGTCACTTGTAGCCACCGGCGTATACTGCATCTGATAAGCCGGCGTATCTTGAGGTAATCGCGTCACATGGAAACTGTTGCCATAGAAGTTCATGTATTTATTGCGGTAAGGGGGTTGCGCTGCCGTATGACCAGTTGCGTCACATTGATCGGCTCCGCTTTTTAGATCGAAGAGCACTAGCTTCATCGGCGTGACAACCTGTTTCCTCGTGGTAGGATCATGAGGATCCTTCTCCTTATTCGTGTATGTGTAGTCGAGTGGGGCCGGAAACAGTTGATAGTTTGGATTCATATAGCGACTACCCACTTGGAGTTCCGACAAGTTGCCGTTAGGCATCAGAGGGATACCGCTGCCATTACGGATATGGCAGGAATCACAGGTATTGCCGTGATAAGGCGAATAAGCGTTTTCTTTCTGGAATCCGGCAGGAAAGTCAACATGAGCGAGTACTTGACCGTCAAAACGTGTTGCTTTAAGAGGTTCACTGGCATCAGGAACTTCCTTCGCCTTATACAACAGATTGGAGCGATACTCGTTATGCCACAAGGTCCGCCCCCGAATGCCCCGGATAAAATGGTCGGGGGTTTGGTTCATGTGGTTGCTCATAAACAAGGCATGCCAGAAGTCATCCTGATATGCCTTGCTTATCTGGGTCTGGTCGGCAGGGTTCACCATGGGTAGGTATTGGGTATACAGGCTTGAACCGTAAATTTTCTCATGGGTCGGAATCCAAGTGGCCGGTTCTGTGGGATTCGCTGCTAGGTCTGCGGTGGCAAAGGAAGCCGGAATCATTTGCTCAGGCACACCGGCATACAGGAACATGGTACGGCCATACTGGTTGGTAACCAGCGCGTCGTGGGACATCTTCTTAATCTCATTGATGGCTTGATCGTCGATTTTGCCATCGTAGAGATGCGTCCAAATCTCGAAAAATCCGTTGGTGTGGATCTCAAAATTCAAGGAACAGTCTTTCAAGTGCTTAATCGCGTCGAGAAACGCAGCGCCAAGCTGGTCAGGCGCACCTTCTTTAACTTTAGCAAGTCTCGCATCGGCAAAGTTTTGCTGGGTACATTGCTTGGGCAAAACGTAGTTTGTGGCCCTAAAAAGGGAATGAGGCGCATCGTAAGGAATGTTCTCAGTGTTGAGTTCAGGGTGGGTTATCGTAACGAATCTGAGGTTATCATTCTCGTCATATTTAGTCATCCCATAATAGCCAATGAAGGGATTGGTTTTATAGGCATCGCGCGGATCGATTGCGGCAGCATCTGAAGCTGATGGCTCTTTCCAAGGATAGCGGCCAATATCGGGGAACTCACTCAGGGATTTTTTAAACTGCGCGTCCAGATCATCCGTTTTGGTGTTCACTTGGCTTAAACAGTTCTTATCGCAACTATCGACCTGAGGTGCAGAATTGTCATTGAACTGGACTTTACCCAAGTACATGGAGCAAGTATATGCACCGGTTACACACCAATGACCATATTGTTGTGTGCCAGGCGGATTGCCGTCCTTAGGTGACTGTGGGTAAAACACGGCAGGGTGTTCTTTCAACCATGTTTCACCGGCATAAAGATCCGTCGCAGCGACCAACTGCGTGGTGAAATAGTCTTCATAACAAACCGAATCAACCATAAGATCGTAATTGACAGCGCAGTAATGTCCCATGTACCAAGGACGCCAGGGCGCAAAGATGGTCGATTCAGTAATCGCGAATCCAAGACTGGCAATGTTGTCGTGGGTATTGTTCTTAGCCTGATCGGCTGCATAGCTATTAGTGTCAGTGCTGTGAATCCGTTGGATATCCAACTTCACTTGGACACATTTACCATCTGAACAGTCTTGGTTGTAAGACGGGGGTATATCACTCGGTAAATAAAGCGTGTCAGTCCGATGCATCGTCATCACATTGACGATGCCGTAACGCAACATGCAGCGAGCGTGACTTTGGTTGCAGTAATCGGTATCGACGGCAGCTTTATTGATGGCAGCGTAGGGCATCACAAAAGGCACATCGATCAAATTGCTGTCCTTGGTGCTGAGCTTTTGATGCCATGGCAGATCAGTGAACCATTCATCAACAAGCAGTTCTCCATTTGCGGTTGGCGGCGTATCTATTGGTTTCGGCAGGCAAACAGGGGAGAGATTGAAGTTCATCGGTGACCCCTGATTCCAAGACTGCTGGCAATCACCGGAGATATCGACCTTGGGCGGATTAGTGCCAGTCAGGGTAAAAGTCGAGGCATGCCCGCCCCAACTATCGGAACTAACCACGATCTTATTATTAGTAAAACTACAGGTAGTTGGATTTCCATGATGCTCTTGTTTATTACAGATCATATAATGAGGAGCGGTTGGATAGAATGTAGCCGTAACATCGGTGCCTGCGGCAGTTCTAGCCAACATAGTGAAGACAGCGGCAATCCAGTACAGTAGATTTTTACTTTTCATTATTGGCTCCTTAGTACGAGCTTTTGGTTAGGTAGGTGGTTGGTTTTTTTCAACGATTACTTAAAACGGATGATATCCAGCGTCAGCGGCATTTGTAGCTTCCTTAGATTAGCCTCACTGTCATCGACATCCGCACCTATACCCTGGAAAAGCGAATCAATGGCCGGAGCGAGCGCCCCCTTGGCGTGACCCTGATAGCTCATCCGCTTCAACACAAACGGCAAGCCATTGGTGTTAAAAGGGGAGGCGGAGTCCATGATTTGAAAATGCAGGTGCGGAGCTTCGCTGTTTCCAGAATTGCCCAGCTTGCCCAGTAGTTGCCCGACTCCCAAAGGGTCTCCCTGTTTAACCTTGACACTACCGGGGGCTAGATGGGCATATAGCGCATATTTTCCGGGGCTAATTTCCACGATCACATAATTGCCTGCAAGCTGAGAAACCTCCGGCAATGGTACGAGGTGTCCCGGAATCTGATTCGGCATGCCATCTAGCATTTCAATCACTCGTCCGCTCGTCGCAGAACGCACGTTAAGGCCATAGCCAAAGTAGCTGGCGTTGTCATTCTGGTCGCCTGAGTAGAGCTTTCCCTGCTGATTCAGCTTGACGAAGTCAATGGCAAAATGCTCCGGCGAGCGCAACGCCCCGTTGGTCGCTTGGGTTGTGTAACGATGTGCCGAAATGATCGACCCGCTGCCATTGACGTTCAGCCATCCTTCGCCTTCCAAGGGCGCTTGAATTTCCAGCGTTTTTGCACGGCTGACTTGTGTACACTCGTCCTCGGTTGTGTACGCTTGAGTTGTGCCGTCTGTTTTCTGAAAAGAAACCGTGACTCGGTGTTTGATGCACTGTGGAACTTCGCTAGCCGCATAGGTAAGGTCGAAATAAATCACACCGCCTTGGCCGGGGCCAAGCTGGTTGCTGAAATCGACGGAAGACTGGGTCGGATTTGCCAGCGCGAAGGGTCGTATCTTTCCATTGATGTCTTGCCCGTCCGAACTGATGACTTGATTTCGCCCAGTAGGCTGACCGGTCACGCCATCAAGCGTGTCAATGGCTGTCAGGTCGAGAAGGTAACGAGAGTCATTTCTGACATTGATTTCATAAACTAAATGCACTCGCCCGTCTGTGCCTTTGACCGGGTGTATAGGGACAGACACAACCGACCAGACTATGGGTGAAACCATGAGTGGATTAGCAGTCAATACGGGTGTCGCGTAATGCTGGCTGGAAACACCGTGAAGTCTAGCTACTCTGTGTTCTTCTGCCGAAACTCGGTTGGTGAGTGATGCCAGAGCCAACATAGCCATTACAAACGAGGCGATGGCCTGAACTGAAAACGTTTTGCAATACATAAGGTTTGCCTTTTCAGAATGCGATGTCTGACACGAGTTTACCCACTGCAGCGATGCTAGCTTCCTTTGTCTCGATGCTTGCCGAGCTATCGGTGAGATATGCGGACACCAAGACGGGAGCGCGGTTCGGCGGCCATATTATACCAATATCGTTAGCCCCCGACCAATGGGTGCCGGTGTTTTCGCCAATCTGCCAGTTGGCCGGAAGCCCAGCCTTGAGACGATGGCTACCTGTGGTATCGTCAATCAGCCGTTGTTGCACCTGATTGCGCGACGATATAGGCAGCACATCACCGCGGAGGGTCTTTTGCAGATTGGGGTAGTAAGCCAAAAACCTCTAAAATTTTGAAACCAATCTACAGCGTTTTTAATATCGAATAGTTACTTGTTGGGTTATACCATTTTGCAAAGCACAGACACACAGGATAGTTTGAATGTAAGCGTTCACCCCCCCCCTGGGAGCGTGGGCGTCTCGCCCGCTGAAATGGAGGCCAAGATGGCCGCGCTGCCGGGAAAAAGCGGGGGGGGTGAACGCTTACGTTTGAATGAGTGTCCTTTATTAATTTTCCTTTGTTAAGAAAAAACGCTGTACATGAATGCAAATCGGGACTCCTAGCGGTGAAAAGAATGGCACATAGGCCGTTTTGACGGTCAACAAAAGACGTTGCCAAAACGACGGAACACGCCTGTTGCGCCCTACCGCGTTAAGGGAAGCCCATAGGTGCATTATTATACGCGTTTAAATGATTGGTTGGCATACATTTCTGCAAAAGGTATATGAAGCATAGAGAAATCTTGATATACAGCATTTTCATCTTAAAAATATACCTAAAACAGACATTCCGTTAAACCTTCAGGTTAACCGAATAACCTGTGCTATCATACCCACTACCAAGTAACTCTTTGATGTTGAAAATGCTGTATATTCAAAAGATTCGGACACCGCCCATGAAAGGCCTGAGATTTAATCGGCTTGTCACCGATTCCAATCACAATACTACGAGCCCTATCAGCATAAATACGGTTCTTTGGGAATTTGAGTGGAAAGTGTGCTGGGTGAACTAGCTGCGCCCTTTGAAAACAATGGCATGTTTGTGGGCTGTCCTGGTCACCATTCAAATTCCCAAAGAACCCGTGTGAATACATTGGCTACAACCGTTCTAAAATATAACAATCTTCCTCTAATACCTCTTCTGGTTTGTCGAGCTTGTCATGAAAACCATACTTCATGCTTAGGCCATAATAGTTCTCATGAGAGGCTAATAAATAGCCTGATTGCTGGGCATAAAATATTGTTGGAACAGTAGTTGGCATAAAATCCATCATTCTGTAATCCCTTCTACAATATTCTACTAGCCGCTTAAACATTTCTTTGCTGCATTCCTCTGGACGAAAGGAAGTGGCGGCTACAATGTCGCCCTTCTTTTGTAATGAAGCGAGTATGCTATAAAGAAAGCTAATGGTTTCGGGTTTTAGATAGAAGAAAACACCTTCAAAAAGTATGAAGGAAGGGCGACCATCGACCCATTCCTTAAGCACCAAGGAAAGGGCTGTTATCTCATTTAAATTATTCAAATCATCCACTGTTATGAACTGTATCATGCGATCAGGAATAGCACCGTTCAAATTAAACTCAGCTAGCTTTTTCTTCTTAAAATTTAAGTTGAATTCCGTATCAATTTCGCAGCAAGAATTTCTCGAAGGGATAAGGTAAGGATAGTTTGTGAATCCTGCTCCAATATTGATAAATACGCCGTCTGGAAACATGTCTAGAAACCGACTTAATTCCTCTAGGAAAAATCTATGGCGCAGCGCATGCACTAAAACTTCCGTCGGGCCAACTTTTTCAGCATAGGCCTTGGCCCATTTTTCACTTTCTTCCGTTATCCATAATGTGGCAAAATGATCGGAGCTGACACTAGGATATTTGGCTCGAAAGGCATTGACGATAAGGGCGGAATCGTGTACTCCAGTTGGCATGGTTTAATTCTCAAGCTGTTTGTGTTTATATAGCGTCAATTCTCGAAGAATTGTATCATCAACAACCTATCCTAAAACAAGGGGCGCCCATGCCCACAGTAAAAGTTGACGACTTAGACATTTATTATGAAACCCATGGTGAAGGGCCGCCGCTGCTGCTGGTCGCAGGGCTTGCGTCGGATTCACAAAGTTGGCAGCCTGTGCTGGATACACTTGCCGCCGACTTCAAGGTCATTGTATTCGACAATCGCGGGGTTGGCCGTACCACACCGCAAGAGGCAACCACAAGCATTACCCGGATGGCCGATGATTGCGTCGGCCTTGCCCAACAATTGGGAATTGAAAAGTTCCATTTGCTCGGGCATTCCATGGGCGGGTTCATTGCCTTGGAAACCGCCATCCGCTTTCCTGATCGGGTAGACAAGCTGATCGTCGCGGCAGCTGCAGCCACCGATTCCGCCCGTAACCATTACCTCTTCGCCGATTGGGCTGCGGACCGGAATGCCGGCATGGACCCGGCGCGCTGGTTCTGCAACTTCTTCTATTGGATTTTCACCGCAGGCTTTTTCGACGACAGCAAGTCAGTCCAAGCCGCCCTACGCTTTGCCTTGGATTATCCCTATCCTCAGAGTCCAGCCGCCTTTGACCAGCAAGTGCGGGCCATGGCGGATTTCGATTGTAGAGAGATGCTCTGTTCGGTGCACGCCAAAACCTTGGTGCTTGCGGGGGGTGAGGATCTGCTGTTCCCGCCTGGGGTCTGCCGCGAACTCGCCAGAGCCATCCCAAGGGCAGAATTCTCCCAAATCGAGCAGGCAGCCCATTCCATCTTTATAGAGAAACCAAAGGACTTCACCGCCGCTGTCTTGGGCTTTTTAGGTCAAGGCTGAAGGGTACTAGTTGAATGATTCAAGCCCGTTTAATCTTGCTTGCTCTGCTGCTGAGCGGAGGCTCTGTATCTGGTGCGCCTGCGCAAACTGTGATGGGGGCTGACGCAGTCTTGCGGCGGTTTGAAGGCCGGTGGCGGACTCACGTCACCATCAAGTCAGATAAGATGGCTTCTCGTGTCATGGAAGCCGCAGGAATAGGCGTTGGGCTAGTCACCCTAGGCGACCGGTATGTCGAATATCGAGCGAAAACGGATGCTGTGCCGGGGCACCCACTCGACGAGGATTTGCAGATCAGCACATGGGATGTGGCCAATAAAGTCTACCGCCATTGGCTATTCGACTCCGAAGGCAACCGATTCGAGCGAACGGGAACGTGGAACGAAGCGCGTCATACGCTGACTTGGAGGGCGAATGAGCGTGGTTGCACCGTCGTAATTCATGACCGTTTTGTATCTCGCGACAGAATTGAGTGGGATCTGATTCGACGGGACCCTGCCGGCAAGATCAGGATGCACATTGATGCTTGGATGACACGGCTCCCGCACTCCAGCCCGCGTAGGCCGCGATAGGACATCACACCGACCCTTTGCGGACAATCATGCCATTTGCTTTAATGACGGAAATCTACTGCTTGCTGACGAATAGAATTTTCCGTAGATTTCCAACCAACTAGGATTTTGCTAAGGTATGCCTTTCGAGGCTGAGGAACTGCCCATGTCCAACCAGATTTTGCAAATAGCTAAAAAAACCATCATGACCGAAAGACAAGGCATCACCCCCCTAAGATCATCGCGCAAACCAGATATTGCTTCTCTCCCGGATGTTTTTCCCAGCGGGGTGACTATTATCAAAAGCAATTACGCGCTTACTTTCGTCGAATCAATCAACAATATTGAGGATGGCCCAATCGTTGGCCGGGAGATTGTCGATTGTTGGGTTCTCGATAACGGCATACTCAAGGTAAAAGCCATCTTGATGGGCGGTAACGTTGTGTCAATCGAGAAGGGCGGCCAAGAATATTTATGGCAGAATAGGGAAGGTGCCACCTATTACGGCAGGGGTTCCGACGCTTTTCCATTGAATCGCGGGCTTATCCTTCATGGCGGCATTCGTGTAGCGGCAGTGACCGCCGAACATGGGCTGTACTATGACACTGATTGGGATATCGACTTCATCGCCGACCCAACCGGATCAGCGATCATACTCAAGATCAAGGATACCCAGGAAAACCGCAATCTCCTTTGCGATATTTTAAGCAAAGGCCAGTTCCTATCCCCAGGCTCCAATGTGCCAATGAGCAAATATCCGGTCACTGATGCGGAATTTATCTTCACCGTCAGCCTCAGACCCGGAGAGGCTTTCGTCCGCCTTAATGCGGCCTTGATCAATACCAAAGAAACCCCGGTGACCGCAGAAATTTGGCTGCCGCAGACCTATCCCGTCACCAAGAACTCCCAAATCATTTCCCACCAAAAGAAACGTCGCTGCAAGGATTTATGGGTTTATATGGGAATGCTGAAGGATAATTTTGTGGTTCAGGATATGCAACTGGACAAGGATAATGACTTGCCAGCCTACCAAGGAAAGAATGGCTTTATCGTCGGCTGCCCGCCTAACCCGGCTAGTTGGACTAATGCTGATTTGAACAAGCCGCTTGACTGGCCCTCGGGCTGGGGCGGGATTCTATATGATTATCCTCGCCGGGATGGTTATTACCATGCGGTGAGTTATGGGGATGGCAGGGGCACGGCTTATGTTTCTATATCAAACGACAAAACCCCCCATTACACCAAAATGTGGTCATGGGGCAACCCCGATATTTTCAACCGCCAGGAAGCCTTGGCACAAAACCCGCCGCTCGCTGCTGGACGACCAAAATCGGAATATTACGAACCTTGGGGCAGCGGCTTTAACACCTGTTTTTTTCAGCCCAGTGAATTTCCGCAAGGGGAAAGTTCATGGGATGCCTTCATCGTGCCAATCGAATCTGGCCTTGATAGCGAGAAAACGCAGCAGGAGTTAAGGGATGTCATCGACCAAAAAATCGAGCACATAACGCCAAAGCTGACTTAACTTGAAGCTTCAAGCCCCCGCCTTTCAGGCGGGCTATTTCATCTCCAGCCATTGCTATGCAGGTACTGGTCCCGTTGCCTTAGAAGGACCGAAAGCCACCCTAGCAATGGCTTTTCAAGAAATCCTATGAAACAATTCTGCAAGCCTCTCCGAAAGAGGCGTTTGTTTAAACGCACCCAACTATAAGGAATTCCATATGTTTGAAACCGCTACCCTTCACTTCGATTTAGGGCACTTGGCAGCCCAGCAAAAATTCACTCTCCACGTTGGCGTGCAACGTTACGCCTTGACCCCACACACCCCGCAAAGCCTTGCCCAAAGTCGCAGGGACAATTCCGCCCTTGCCCTGTTCCCTGATGAGCGGGTCAGCCATTTCGCCGAGTCTGTGCAGTTGCCGTCCAACGCTTTGGTCATGCTGCGGGTCACCGCGCCCAAGCGCAGTGAGGAACATCCCCTTGATCGCCTTGTGCAGGTTTCTCTGCATATTCCCCGTGCGACACGCGCAGCCGGGGTGGCCAAGCGCAAAGGCTCAGGCCTGCCGGCCAAGCTAAAGGCTCAATGGGGGTCCAACCCTCTGCCTCCCGATGAAAAAATCATCATCGACATTGGCAATTACCCCACTGCCTTGGACACCGCCAAAACCCTGATTTTCCTTCATCCTGAGTTGCTGGCCCTGCAAACCACATGGGGCGAAAAAATTTATGCCTTGATCGATGATGCCGAAGGGTTGACCGAACTTGCGGGTTCCATCTATATCCAGTCAACGAACCATGACGGAAATTGGGTGATGAGTGATTACCATCTGAGCAAAGATTACCGAACCGGCAATCCCACCGGGAAGAATATCTATGTTTGGTCCGATGAAACCCTAGAAATGATGGCCCTCCCTTTGCAGGACATCCTACGCAAAAGCAAGGACACCGATGACTTGAAAGGCCAGTGTTGGACGACCCAAGCCGGCATTGTGCAAGTGCCTTTGGCCAGTTCAACCCAAAACGTTGTCGGGCAATCCCCAAGCCTGAAGGATGCGGCAATAGACTATACGGTGAAGCAACTAACGCCCCAGTATGGGGTGGAAAACAAGTTTGCTTATGATGCCAGCACAGCCACGGCGACAGCATCCTTTAAAAACAACTGTTTGCGCTGGCTTCAAGTCACAATCAATCAATTTGGGCCAAACAACGAGCCGGTGGGTATCCTGAATGAATCCCAAGGGTATCTTTCCCCGGTGGACACCATCATGGCCATTCCCTTGCCGGTTGATTGGTCGGATATTCCATTCACATTCGACCCCAAGGCGAGTTCCGCCGTCATCAGCCTAGGTGGGCTTGGTCAACCCCCTTATGAGCTTGACTTAGATTTCAAAGGGCTTTTTTGGACATCCCTTTTCAACTTAGCCATTCCTACGCTATTCATCATCTACGGAGTGGCTGCTGATCAAATTGGCTCGGAATGGTCCGAGATGACCAAAAAAATTGCTTCCAAAGGCAGCATGCTTCTTGAAGCTGGGATGGAAGGGCCCTTAGGCGGTGCGGTGTCAGGTTCGGTGAGCACAGAGGATATTCTGTCATTGGTCGGCAACATTGCCTATTCCATGTTAACTGATTTTCTCGTCAGCGAGGCTACCAGCGAGTTAGCGATTTACATAGCGGAAACGCTCGGCGAATCGGCGTTGGAGGATGCTGAACCGTTTATCGGTTGGATTGCCAAAGCAATAGGCGCCGCCGCCGATCTTGCCAGCATCACCGAAACCATTGTGGCGGTGGCTTCCAGCCCGGCGACCATGTCACTGAGCATCCTCCGCACCATGGCTCTACAGGTCACTGTCAACCCGGACCCTAAACATTTTGGCAAATGGCCGGCCACGGCCACCCATTATCGAATCACCGCCACCTATGACGATGGCCCGACTTATGTCTATGACGGCAAACTGGACAACACCACCCAGCAAGGCGCCATCAGCCACGTCTTTACCAGCCTGCCGGCCGGCGGCAGCCTTACGGTGCTGGCATGTTTCTATTCGGACACGGGCTGGCTGGCAGGGCGGGGCAAGACCGGCCCGATGCCAGCCTTGCCGACGGATACCGCCAACAACTGTTTGGTTGTGCCGGCTTTCGCCATTGTCGAGAACTTGGTTCCCCTCTCCACCGGTACCACTTATTTCTTCAAGGAAAAGCTGGTTTTCGGAAGCCAAGGAAGGGTTTGGGCGGCGACCGGCACCACCCCTGCCCCTGCGGACACGGTGTCCAGCCTGAATGGTTCAAACGTGGGCAACAATCTGGCTTATTTAGGAGCCATTGAGTTGAACGAATCCAAGTCTGCCTTTGCTTATTTATGGCGGGCCTCCGGGCAAAACCTGCCGCGCTTCCATGCCGACAAACAGCCCTATTCCGGGCAACTGTATGCCTTCCAGGCATTGGGCGATGGAAGTTCGCCCGAAAGCGGCCTGAAGTTCCCTGGCTTCGGCTACGATCTGATGCCTTGTTTGGCGTTGCCTCCACCGACCATGGCCCAGCCCTTCGCAGATGGATTTCTGTTGGAGCCAACCACGGAAGGCAATGTCATGTACTTGCGCGCCCTGTCCCTTGACCAAGGCCAGCCGCTCATTGTCTCTCCCAAGGATTCCTTCGGCCTTTTCACGGGTGCCCAAGATGACTTGGCCATCCACCCCGCAGGCTTCGCGGTGGCCCTCAGCAAAGCCACCTGCAAACTGCAAGTCGTCAAGCTTGCGCCGCCCCAACCGGATGCAAAGGCTCCAGTGGCGGCGATATTGTCGGGCAAAGGCTCGCGGGAGGGCTTGCTTCAAAACCCTGTCGCCCTGACCTGTTCGCTGGATCGAATTTTGGTCTTACAAACCACTGACGCCTCGCCCCAAGGCTGCATCGTTTCCTTTGACCATGCAGGCAACCCCGTGTATGACTTTACCGGCAGCCAATGGTCCATACCCCTCCGCAGCGAGGGCACCGCCGCCGTCAAGCTCGTTGACGTAAGCGTCGAATCCAAAGGCTACCTTTATGTGTTGAAGTACCTTTACTCGCTCTCGGGCATCGTGCAAGCTGCGGATTATCGTTTGGATATCTACAATCCTGACGGTAGCTTTCTGGCCCAGGTCAGCGGCATTGCCGCCGCAAGCCTGCATGTGGATATCTGGCGCAATGTCTATACCTTGGACTACGAGATTCTGCAAGGATCAGGCCGCACCGAGCCATCTATGGCGACTTGGATACCTTCAACGCCTTCCATCTGAGCAAGCATTTTAAACAAGCATATTCTGGTTAAGCCCCTCTCCAATCATGGATGAGGGGTTTAGGAAAAAAGGGCGATTTTCGACCACTTTCCCGCAGCCCTTAGCCTCTCATCAATCAAATCTTTTTTAGGAGAAACGCTATGCAAACGATCAATCGCTGGATTCTTTACACCTCGGACGGACATCCTGTAAGAATCTGGGATGATTTCAACTGGATATATGGGGTAGACATCAGTTCATCCACCCACGACCTAGAGAGAGTCAACCTTTGCCACCTTGGAAACGGTTATATCACGTTTCAAGCCGACAATGGCGACAATTCTTTTATCTTGGCGAATCCCGGCCTTCAATTCCAGAAGGCAGATACCAGTTGGAACAAAAGGCTGAAAGACGCCGCCATTTTTAAGTTTATCTTGGTAGAGAGAGGCTTTTTTGTCTTACAGGCGGTGGGTGGTGGGTATGTGCAAGTCGGCTGGCCGCCGATCTACAACACGATAGGTCCCTTGGTTGTGATGCAACAAGATATCTCTAAGGCTGCGCGCTTCTATGCTGTTGGAGTGGATCATCTTAGCACTCTAGATTTCATCACCATGGGCTACAAGGCTTCTGATCTTGTTGCTATGGGGTACAGCTTTTCGAACCAAAAATTCGGCCAATCTAACCTAGCTTGCATGGATTTCACGGGCATCGACCTCTCCAAAAGCGATCTCACCCAAGTTAGCTCTTTTGGTGGTTGCATCTTGGATGAAGCCAGGCTTATCAACACCACAATAGGCGGTCGCCAGGAACGGTTGACACTCCAACGCACCTCCCTCTCGCATACTGATTTTACCGGCGCTGACTTAAGCAACTGCGATTTAACCTTGGCGGCTGGAATACCTTTCGGCGATCAGGCTCAGGAGCCGACCACGGCCAGCGACTCTGGCTATTCTACCCTTTTTGCCCCAAAAGGCACGGCGGCTGGGATCGGGAAATATAGCCTGCTGGGCCTGTCGGTTGACTTGGGGTTTGCCTTTGACTATAACGGTAGCGGTACGCCAGACCACTTGGTTTTCTACAGTCCCGGAAACCAATTATCCTCAATTACCAAAGTCGCCAGCGATGGCACGCTTTTGGAGGTGTATTCCAGCAATCAAGGGATTGGTGGCTATGACCTCAAGGTTAGCGTTGACCTGGGCTTTGCCTTCGATTACGACGGGTTCGGCAAGCTCGACCATCTGCTGTTCTATCGCCCCAGCGGCGACGATGGCGCATCAGGTGGCAGTATCTTCATCATGAAAAACAACCGCGATGGAACCTTCACCAATAGGTATGCTGATCGGGGTATTGGTGGCTTTGACATAAGAGATACGAGAGACCGAGGTTTTGCCTTTGACTACGATGGCAGCGGAGCCACCGACCATCTCGTCTTTTACCGCCCCGGTGAGAGCCTCATTTATTTCATTCAACACGATGCTGCGAGCGGTTTCTCCACAACGTGCAGCTTCAGCGACGGCATTGGCAGTGTAGGGAGCAAATTTGACCTTAAAATGGATAACGACCTGGGCTTTGCCTTCGATTACGATGGCAGCGGCAAACTCGACCATCTAGTCTTCTATCGCCCTGGCTCAAGTGCCATCTGGATCATCAAAAATAACCGGGATAAGACCTTCTCAACCCTCTTCTCAAGTAGTTCTGGCATCGCTGGGTTTGCGTTATACACTCACCTAGATCGCGGCTTTGCCTTTGACTACACCGGCAGCGGAAGACCTGACCATTTGGTCTTTTACAGCCCTGGCTTGAGCAAGATCAGCATTATCCGAAACAACCGCGATGGAACCTTTACCGATGTCTACAGTTCCTCCTCTGGCATCGGCGGTTATGACCTGTTAAATGAGGCAGACTTAGGCTTTGCCTGCGATTACTTCGGAGGGGGCAAGGCCAACAATCTAGCGTTTTACCGGCCCGCTGCCAAAACTCTGTTTCTGCTTGAGAAAGACCGCCCCAACCCGCCGTCCAACATCCTCCCCACATTCACCCAAACCAACCTCTCTAACTCCATACTTCAAGGCATCAACTTATCTAACGTCAACATGCTCGGGGCTAAACTCATTGGGGCGACGTTGAATCTCCATTCTAATAATTCGGCTGAGTGGACCAACATGAAACTCGGCGACATGGCTCTCGGCTTGGGCGCCGATCTTACCGGTGTCAAGCTGAGCAACTGTTATATCTGGAATTCGGATTTCAGCAAGGTAGTATTCGAGGGAGCAGCGGATCTTACAGATACCTCATTTAATACCTGTACTCTGCAAGAGGCGAAATTTCAGGGGGCCATAGTGCATGGAGGCGCCTGGTATGATCTTGATCTAACCGGGGCAGATTTAACGGGGATCGATTTCCTCTCTTTGATCGACTTTTCGAACTTGAGTTTTAAAGAAGCAATTTTGACTGATGCCATTTTAACGTACAGGGATCTCACTCAGTTTTCTTTTCAGGGTGCCACCCTCATTCGCACCCACCTTGATAGCACAAAACTGGAGGGCACTGATTTCACGGGTGCAAAACTCTCCTGCGCTACTTTCTCCAACGCTAAATTCTCTGAATGGCTACTTAAGGGGTACTCCACTATTTTGACCGATGCTAACTTGGAAGGCACTATTTTCGACAATACCGATCTGACCCATACCGTCTTCTCGGCGCCGATCATCCAATCCACCGACCCAACCCATCGGACAAGCTTCGTCAACGCAACGCTCCCCTATTCCGTCATCGGCTTGAACTGGTCCTGCCTAGACCTCACCGGGGCCACCGTCATTGGGTTGCCGACCGATTTGGCGGGACTCAATGCCTATGGGCTAAAATGGATATCCGCGCCACTCAAGGGCTGCATCCTGAATGGCGCGGATTTCTCAAACGCCGTCTTGGACGATGCCGATTTCGTCAAGGCCAAGCTCAAGAAGCACAACAAGGTAGGCGTTAAATTTAACAGCGCCCATCTAGTGGGTGCGCAGATGACGTATGCGGACTTTGATGGCACCGACTTTACAGGCAGCATTCTGGGTGACCAAGACAAATCAATTGCCGCCAAATTCATCAAATCCTACTTTAACAGTTGCACATTCTGCGGGGCGAACCTCAATGGAGTCGATTTCACCTGGGCGACCTTGATTGAAGCCAAATTCCAAGGCACGGCCACTACCCTGCAAAAGGCCAGTTTCGATGGAGCCTACCTGCCTTTGGCAGATTTCACCGATGCCGATTTGGAAGGGATAAGCATGACGTTTGCCTTCTTGGCGGATGCAAACCTCACCAATGCCAACCTCGCACCCGCCAATGACGAGTCGGAGGCTTCGCCCCTTGAGGGAGCCGTCCTGTTCGGAGTCAATTGGCAAGGCACACAGTTGCAAGGTGCAAACTTGACCGGAGCCTATCTCTCCCAACAAGAAGGGTCATTACCTGTGCGCTATTACGATGAGCTTGGAAATTTGTTTCCGCCAAGTGGCCCGGCTATCGATTACAAATGGGATGCCCAACCATACCCGGATCCAAAGAAATCCTTCAGCAATGACACCAGTTGTCCAAACGGCGACACCTATTCCCACAACGTGTCAAAAAATATTCCCTTTGAACAAATGATGACAGCTACGAAAACTCTTACAGTATGGTATCCTCCAGAATCGTTGCCCAGTCACAAACCAGAGATAGATCAGCGATATGGGAGCGACACTGATGAGGCTTCAGCTTAATGGTTTTAAAAGTGATATCTGCATCTCGGTCAGGGCGTAGTTCAAAGCCGGGTAACAGTTTTGCCGGGGATCAAAAGGTTCGACATTCATCGGGGTCCAGCAAGCTCTCTGCGTCCAATATGGCAAAAGAAAAAATATTGTTTGCCCTCTGTAATAAGGGCTTTTGTTGGTTATTTTTGACGACTGCCGTTATTTTTACAGAGTGGGCGAATGCCTACCCATCCGCAAAGCCAGACACGGATGCGGCAGCCACCCCTCGCCTCGAATGGAAAACCTGCAAGAAGCAAGTCGAATTCGATTGCGCGACGGTCGAGGTTCCTCTCGACTACGGGCAACCCGAAGGCCGCTCGATCAATTTGTCTGCCATCCGGTTAAAAGCATCCGGCCCAAACCGGTGCCTAGGCACACTGTTTTTCAACCCCGGCGGGCCGGGAGGGCCGGGAACTGTCAACTTGCCCCAATGGCAAAAATTCGTACCCGTAGGCTTGCGGCAGCGTTTTGACATTGTAAGCTGGGATCCGCGTGGGATCGGTGACAGCGCAGCGGTGCAATGCTTTGATTCAGAAGATGCCCGGTCTGACTTTTTCGGTGATCTTCCGGTCAAGGCTTTTCCCGAGGGCCAAGCCGACGTTTCCCGTTGGCTGGAAAAAATGGCTGCTTTGGCAAAACCCTGCCGCGACCGCAACGGCGATTTGCTGGACCATGTGTCCACCGCTGACTCTGCCCGAGACATGGAACTGCTTAGACGGGCGGTCGGCGATGACAAGCTCAATTATCTGGGGCTTTCTTACGGCACGTTCCTAGGGGCCACCTACGCCAATCTTTACCCGGACAGAGTTCGCGCCTTGGTGCTGGATGGCAATATCAACCCCCAATCGTGGTTTGCCCAGCCCGACCTGTCGCTCTCGCTACGGTTGGATTCGGACATTGGCGGAAAGGAAACCTTGGAGCAATTTTTGCGGTTATGCGGGCAGGTGGGGAAACACGGATGCGAGTTTTCCGCAGGCACTCCCGTCGCCACGACGGAGAAATGGAAAGCCCTGCTTGACCGGCTTGAAAAAGGGCCTATCCACGTCCCGGCCGACGTTATTGGAGAAGGGGTTCCTGCCATTGATTTCAGTCATGCGCTGACTATCACCCAGATGGCGACCAAGCTGTCTTTTGTGGAGCCGGTTGACAATCCCCGCCAAGGTTGGAAGTTTCTGGCCCACATGCTGGAAGCCGTTTGGCAGAACCGAAACACGCCCGGCGTGAAACCGGCAGACGAAAGCAAGCAAACCGGAACGGGGAGCCATAAATATGCCGGCGATGAGCAAGGCTGGGCCGTGCAATGCGTGGACTCCCCCAATCCGAAAAAACCGGATTTCTATGTACGCGAAGCGAAAATCGCCACGGCCCGTGGTGGTGCGATTGGACCGTATTGGTCTTGGAACGACTCCCCCTGCCTAAACTGGCCGGGAAAAGCCGCCGCCCCTTATGCCGGGCCATGGAACCGCCGGACTGCCGCGCCCATCTTGGTTGTTGGCAACCGGTTCGATCCAGAAACCATTTACTCCAATTCTGTGGCCATGACCAGGCAGTTGGCATGGGCGAGGCTTTTGACCGTGCAAGGCTACGGACACACCGCCATGCTCAACCCCAGCGATTGCGCCAACGAAGCAGAGACGCGCTATTTCCTGACTGGGGAGTTGCCGGCTGAGGGCAAAATCTGTCCGCAAAACCACCAGCCTTTTTCTTCACCAAACAAGCACCGGCTGAAAGCCAGTGGATTCGAATTACGAACTGAAAATCCGGATGCGCGTCGACTAAGGATTTGGTAATAAACGTGAAGGTGGCACAACATCTGTTGTGCCACTGGCACCCGCAAAGAGGGGTTTGACAGGCTTGAGCCGGATAACGGGAAACTATCACTCGATCATCAAGTTTTTTTTCGGGTTCTACCCCCTTGAAATCTGGCAAAAAGTATAATTGGCTTTTTTCCACATTTGAATGTTTTGGTGAACTGCCATTTTTAGTCAGCCATTGCCGTTTATCGACGCGTTTGTCGAAGAGCTTGCCACCTCGCTAAAGAAATTGAACACCGGGCGAGGCTTAAGTTTTGCCCAGCGCTGCTGGCTGAAGTTTTGCCTCATGGGCGTGTTGATGACCAACAGCGTATGCTGGGCTGGCTTCGAGCGGGTTGGACTGGGAGGTTATCGGCTGTCTGCGCTGTCCTGGATGTTCAGGAAGGCGAAGATTCCCTGGGAGAAGCTGTTCCAAGCCAGTGTGGGCAGGGTGTTGGAGCAGCACGGCATACGGGATGGCGTTGCTGTCGCCGATGACAGCGACCTCCGGTGGGCGAAGCGGACCAAGCGCATCCATGCGGCCCATAAAATCTTTGACAAAAAGACCGGGGGCTATTTCAATGGGCAGACCGTGGTGCTTTTGGTGCTGGTGAGCGGGCGGGTGACCATCCCGGTGGGGTTCCGGTTTTACCGCCCCGACCCGGCGATGGTGGCCTGGCGCAAGGAAGACAAGCGGCTGAGGAAGGCCAAGGTGCGCAAGGCGGAGCGTCCGGCGTGCCCTGAACGGAACCCGGCGTATCCCGGCAAGGAGGAATGTGTGCTGTCGATGCTCAGGGAGTTCCGGCACTACCACCCGCACATGTCAAGGTCAAGGCGGTGTTGGCCGATGCGCTGTACGGCAACCAACCCTTCATGGACGGGGCCTCGTCGCTGTGCGGGGATGCGCAGACCGTCAGCCAGTTGCGGGGCAACCAGAAGGTCCGCCTCTGCAACCGGGAGCTTTCGCTGCCGGCGTTCTTCGCAAGGTATCCGGGTGTCCCCCAGACCATCCGCATACGCGGGGGCGAACCGGTGGAGGTCATCGTCAGTAGCGCCCGCGTCCATGTGTGCGCACACGGCAAGAAGCGGTTTGTCATCGCGCTGAAATACGCCGGGGAGGACGAATACCGCTATTTGGTGGCGACCGACTTAAGCTGGCGCACACAGGACATCGTCCAAGCCCATACTTTGAGATGGCTGGTGGAGGTTTTTCTGGAAGATTGGAAACTCTATGAAGGATGGGGGAATTTGGCCAAACAACCCGACGAAGAGGGGTCAAGCCGAGGCCTGACCTTGAGTCTGCTGTGCGACCATGCCCTCGTCCTTCACCCCGAGCAACTGACCCGCCTGGAAGACAAACAGCCCGCGTGTACCGTGGGCAGCCTGCGGGACCATTGCAAGAGTGAGGCGTTTTTGGACTGCATCCGGCAAATACTGGCGGCGGACAACCCGGCGGCGCAATTCGAGGAACTCGCCAAGACAGTGAAGACCCTGTTTCCTTTGGCCCCCTCGTCCAAACACATGAGCGGGAGGGACTTGGGGCGGTTGGAACCGACGCCGTCCTTGCGGTATCGTGCAGAAACGGCATGATTACATGACACAACGGCTGTAGTCAGGTTTCGTGCCAACTTTGGCGGTTTGAAAAAGCTAAAAACTTGAACATCGAGTATCAAGTCAGGTTCTTAAGGGGAGGGAGTGGCGGCAACGCCACTTCCTTACCTGACTGAGTAACATCGCCTTAGGCAACAGGGCGGGGCGTTTGCCAAAATGGACAAAATCGCCTCGATTTTGGCGATTCTGTCGCCGTGAACCCGCAAAAATGCCGACCGGCGGCAAGGGCCAGATTAAGGGGAAATGGGGTGAGTTTGCACAAACGGACGTAAACTCTCATAGGACTTTTGGCATCCCCTGACCGTAGCACAAAGTTCGGGGAACAAGAATGGGCAATCAGCGAAACATGATATTGCAAGACAAGGGCGGTTGTCTTGTATTAAATTGTTTATAGGTGATTTCTATAACTTATAAACTAATTAATACGACCATTCAGCCGCGTTAAAAACCCGATGCAACCGTGCCTTCGGCTTGGACGCCCCCCTTCGCGGTTTCAGCGAAAAAACCCGTATAGGATGTGGGAGAAGGGGCCATTCACAGGTTTACCCCTCTGGTTGCGGGAACGGGCGCAACCGCGTACCCTTGCTGGTGACGACAGCGAAATGGGCGGAGGGGGTTTCCGGCAATGCGCGCAAAACGGCCTTCAGCATTTCTTCATGGATGACAGGGTGGATGCGAACGTAGAGGATTGCATCCGGCGGCGGACACCCTTGGAAAAAAACCAGGTCGCCGAAGTCGGCGTCAAACGTAAGCAAGCGCCGGTTCGTGCGACAAGCCAATTCCAGCACTGCGCGGTCAGAAATGCCGGGGCAGCCCAATGCCACCGACGATACATCGTAACCTGACGCGACAAGCCGTTTGATCACTGACAGGGGGAAGTTTTCGTCGGCCAGCAACAAGCCCTTCGTCACGCCGCCGCCCGCCCTTCCTTTAGCGTAGCCTTCATAACGAAAGTCTCGTCTTTCAAGCAATCGCGGACAAAAGAGAAAAGCGCCTGCAAATCTTCCGGTTTGAGATGTGGATAGTTTTCCAATATCTGCGCCTCCGTCCAGCCGGAGGCCAATAGGTCAAGTAGGAATTCGACACCGATGCGCGTACCTTGGACGCGCGGCTTGCCGAACAAAATCTCTGGGTCGGATACTATGCGGTCTTTCCATTTCATGGTGCAACCTCTTTTGTAAAATGTGTAAATAAATCCTGCACAGCGCATCAAACATCTATATGTTTCATTTTCGCTATAACGCCATCCTGTAGGGCTGAACAAATGACTTGCGCAGCAAAGGCAGCTTCTTGGTTCGGTGTCAATTCATTGTCGTCTTTGTAAAACTTGTCAATGATCGAATCAATTTTCTCTTTGAACAAAGAACCTGGTATTGGCAGAACGGCACCGGAAGTCATATAAAACTTGTCAAACGGAAATACATTTGCTGCAAACATCATATTCGGTTTTGCACTGTGTCCCAAACCTATGTCGGTTATAAATAATTCGTTATCGCTGATAATATCGCCAACAATGACACCCTTTCCAGGAGAAACGGCAAGAACCACAAAAATGGAGAAGAATGATTCCAGCATCGACTGGAGCATACTCATTTCAAGGGAGCCATTTTCGGGGTGTGATAGTGCAAGATAACGTGACACAACATTCACATTATTGCGTCTGTAATGAAAAATGATGTAATCCATTAGAACCGATATTTCATCTTCGTGGTCAAGTATAAGATTACCCTGTTTGTAAACGCCAAGCTTCTTGCCACACTCTTGAATTGCTTGTCGAGTCAATTGTTTGACTAACTTCTCATTAAGGCCAATCCATGAGGAGCGCATAATTTTGTATCGTTTCACTTCGTCCGAAGTCGGCAGTGCAACGGAAAAGTAATTTTCTAATGATGGTTTCCTTGTGAAGATTTTCAAAAACTGCGAAATTGACATAACTTGATACAAATATAAATTGACGTAAAAGGGTAAATAGAGGATTAAACGCTAACTATCTCTTTTTGGCTTTGGCTTGTGTCAACTTCTTGTTCAATGTTCGACCAAACTTGCCTTCTCTTGTAATACTTTATGAAGAAATGAGGCAAATGATTGTTTCAGAGGTTCAACAATTGGAGACAAATCCAATAGCGGTACCGCAATAAACTTGATTCCTTTGTTTTTGGCCTGTGCCTTGAACACGTCTTCTGCCACAGAATTTTCCGGCATGATTAACTTTTTAGGCCATTGCCGTTTGACGCCCCATGCATCTTTAAAAATCTTTTTGACATCTTCTTCTTGTGGCGTTACATCATCGACCCTTGAAAGCAAATGTCCTAATACAAATGTGCTCGCTGCATCCATAAGCATATAGACATCATAAAACTCATCCTCTAAACACAGGAATTTGTCATTTATTTTAATCGCTATCCACGCTTCATTTACTTTAAATTGATCGGGTTTTAGCATCTTTATTGCCTTTGTGTTTTTTGGGTTGTCATATTACCAACGTGACAATAAACAGAACAGGGGGTTTGAAGCCGATGGGTCAGGAACGCACGCCAAGCACCATTCAAATCGAGTTTCCTGTCCTGCCAATGCCTGTTTTCTGGACGGTCAATCACGGGCGGCATTGACCCGTTCCCTGAGTTCCTTTCCGGGTTTGAAGTGGACGGTGAACCGCGCTGGCACAGCGACCGCCTCACCGGTTTTTGGATTGCGTCCGACCACCCTGCTCTCGGCGGTGCAGCGAAAACCCGCCGAACCCGCGAATCTCCACCCGCTCCCCGTTCTGCAAAGCGAGGCCAATCCGGTCGGTGATCGCCAGCACCGCTGCCTTGACTTCACCTGCTGGCAGGTGGCCGAGCCTGTCGGCCAGCCGGAAAATGAATTCTGCCCTAGTCATCGGCTGTTTCCATTAGTGGGAATTTCTGTGCCATCGGAATAAAGCCCATAGTGTAACCGATTGTTAAAATAGGCAGACGGTGACAATATAGCCGAACTTCTTCCATTGCCATAAGATTATCTTCAGGGGGCGGGATCATGCTAACAAGCCAAGAAATCTTGACCGGTCTGCTGTCGGCGTTGCTTCAGGTATTTCTCGGCCTGCTTGCCGAAAATGCGGGGGAATGGTTCTTCCACCGCTTTGTGTTCCATGGCTTGGGAAAAAGACCCGGTAGCCTTTGGAATTATCATTGGAGCGAACATCACCATGTCGCCAGGGCCAATCACATGCTGGACCCTGGATACAAGAGTTTGCCTCTGCGATGGAACACACAAGGCAAAGAGGCGGCATTCCTGATTATGGTTGTCATCTTGCATCTGCCATTGCTGACGCTCATCCCTTGGTATGCTTGCGGCTTGTATGCCGGGTTGGTGCTTTATTACATCCGCCATCGTCGGTCACACATTGACCCGGACTGGGCTGCGTCCCATCTGCCTTGGCACTATGAACACCACCTAGGCAGGGTAGCGGAAGCCAACTGGTGCATTACTTGGCCGTGGTTTGACTGGGTCATGGGTACTCGCGTCAGGGGGCGACCAGATTGACATCCTTTGATTGATCCAGCATTCTGTTTTTTTTTGCCGGAATCCTTGCCGATGCCGGTTGGTTTTATCGGTTTATGACTGATGGGGTGAACCCGTAAGCGCGACAAAGCCAGACAACTGAAATTATCTTGCATTAATGCCAAAGGCATTTTTTACGGATGCGGGCGGCAAGGATGCACGACATTCTGGGATCGTTTTTGTCCGTTTGTGCAAACTCCCCCCCGCCCATCAGTCACGATGTTACTCATTGTCGGGTAACATACCTTGGCCAAATATTACGCTGCCTTTGCATGAATTCTGCCGATTATTTTTCATTTCATGTTAACCCCCTCCTTGGATGATCGAGCCTATCGCCCGCTTCCAAGCAGGCTGGTGAATCTTGAAGGCGGCAAACTTTGCGGTGACGGTTTTGGGGGCGTCCACAGTGACGGTGCAGGTATTCCCATAACCTGTGCAAGCCCCGCTCCAGCCGGTGAACTCGTATCCGCTGACCGGAATGGCAGTGAGCGTGACTTTCGTCACGCTGGCGAAATTCGCACTGCATGTCGTGCCGCAGACAATCCCGCCCACATCGCTGTACAGGGTTCCAAACGTGACGTTGGCATTGATGACGGTTAGGGTAAATCCAGCCGTTATGCCAAAACTCTGCGTCGCCTGCGGTGCTGCGTTGTAGTTGGCGTTGCCTGTTTGATTGGCTGCAATGGTGCAGGTGCCTACCGTTAAGCCTGTGACCGTGCTGCCGCTGACCGTACAGACTCCAGAGGTTTGGGAGCTAAACACCATTGTGTTCCCCGACGCACCGCCAGTTGCCGAAACCGTGCCTGTGCCGCCGACGATAATGGTTGGTGCCACCCCGAAAATTATGGTCTGGTTGCCCTTGCCAACGGTGATGGCCTGGGTGGCTTGAGATGCTGCGTTGTAGTTGGCGTTGCCGTCTTGATTGGCAGCAATAATGCAAATACCAGCGGTTACTCCCGTTACGGTACTGCCGTTGACCGTGCAAATGCCGGTTGTGGCAGAGGTGAACGTCACCGGATTGCCCGATTTTCCGCCAGTGCAAGACAATTGCAGTTGGGCCGTGCCTCCGACGGTTAAGTCAACCGATATAGGCGGTAGCACTCCACCGCAAGAAATGCTCTGGCTGCCCTTGGCGACGTTAAAATTCTGCGTCACTTGTGGTGCGGCATTATAGTTGGCATTACCTAATTGGTTTGCGGCGATGATACAAGAACCGACCGACACGCCAGTCACGATACTGCTGTTAGTTACGCTGGTGGTGCAAACCGTGGGTGTTAGTGAGCTAAAAGTCACCAGGTTACCGGACGCACCGCCTATTGCGGATACTGCGCCAATGCCGTCCACGATTAAGGTAGGCGCTGCCCCGAAAGTGATGGACTGATTGGCTTTAAAATTAGCATCCACGGATTTGATTGAATCCATCGACAAGCTGCAAGTCAGCGCTGCGCCGGTACAATCACCTGTCCAGCCGCCAAAGGTATAGCCAGTTTTGGGCGTAGCGGTCAGTGTGACTTGGCTATTCTGAGTGAAAACATAGCTACAGACGTTGCCGCATTCAATGCCGGGCGGACCGCTGGTTACACTGCCGTTTCCGTTTTGGGAAATATTTAAACTATAGCCGGAGCTAGGGTCAGATGTAATCGTTCCAGTAATTAGTGTCCAGTTGGCATCTTTAGGTATAACTCTGTTGTCATATCTCACCATGAAATCGACATAAGCACCTTGTTGAAGCTTGACCGTGGTCTTATACTTTGCCGAGTTTAGGTAGCCATGGACTTCACCTGAAAAAACTGGGTTTCCTCCAATAATTACCCAGACTAAGAGATCGTCTCCACGAGAATCCCATCCGGTGAACGCTGAGTCAATAATATATGTGCCAGTCTGCGGGGCAGTCCAGCGAACGACGACATCTCCATTTGTGTTGTCATTCGGCCAAACATTGGGTCCTGCCTGAATACTGGGTGCCCAAATGCCATAACCTCGCAACCAAAAAGTATTTTGGTATCTATACGTCATCAAGCTAAATCCGTCGCCGTTTGGTGACGTTCTATAACCGTAAGACCAAGTTCCGTTGGGGTTATTTGAATTGGAATATTGCGAAGTCATATCCCATATACCATTTTTTACCATGGGTTTGAACCAGGCGACAACCGTTTTCGCTTGATCCATGGTGACTTGGCAATTTCCTGTACCGCTGCACGGGCCAGCCCAACCGATAAAGGTTGATCCAGTTTCAGTTATGGCGTTAAGAGTCACTTGGCTACTCTGTAAAAAGGCATAGTCGCAGGTGTTACCGCAGTCAATGCCCGCTGGCGTACTGGTCACCTTTCCACCACTGCCGAGTTTGTTGATTGTCAGATGCGACACGGGAGGGCTTGACTGAAGCGTGAAAGTGGCATCGTTGCCCGCCCAATCCCCCAACAAATTGGTATTGGCTGACAATCGGTAATGATAGGTCGCACCCGCTTGCAAACTGCTGATTGTCGCGTTGACGTTTTGCGCCGTCGTGCCATTGTTGGGCGATAACGTCACATCGACCGTGCTGCCATAGGCGGTGGTCAGCCCGTATTCAAACTTTGCCGTGCTGGTCAAACCCGCCGGATTCACCGTTCCGCTCACGCTTGCAGAAGCCCACGTGATATTGCTGGCTGTGCCGGTTGTTACAACAGGGAACGGGCCAGTCCAAACCGACACCAAGGCTTCTTTGTTAGGGTCAGTGCCTTTGGTCGGGTCATGCGGATCGACTTGGTTGGTGGCAATCCCTTGCTGGCTGTCGAAGACGATATTGGCAATATTGCGGATTTCGACACCCTTGGGCAATCCAGGTTTTGACTTGACGACATAACTGACATGACCCTGACCTCGGCCTGTGCCGTCTTCGGGCGGCAAGAAGCCAATATCGACGGCAGGGGGCAAGCCCGTCAACGGGTCTAGCGATTGGAAACGCGCATACACTTCCCCGGTTGCCGAATGGATGCCCGCTTCGATCACCACGTTAAACTCAACGCCGTTGAAGCTCATCTTCTCGGTTGTCTCGAAATGCTGAGTCCCCGCTGGAACCATAATCAGATGGTCGCCGAAACCGATTTCTGTCAGTTCGAAGGTGGCACCATCCATATTGGCATTGAGCAGATTGCTAATCGTCACCTGATGCGCCGGTGCGGTGGCTTTCGCATCATTCTCGAAGTTGATCCGATAGGGCAAGATATTTACATCGGCTATATAGTTTCCTGTGCCGTAACCAGAAGGGCCAATCAGTTCGTTGGGATCAGCGGCATTGACCACACCAGACCCACCATTATTGGTTGGGGTGACAGGTACATTAGGTGGATTTTTGCTTAGTTCTCTATATTTTTCGAGAACTCTTTTAGCCCAAGTTCCACAATCGTTTACAATTAATCTCCATCTTTTTGGTGTGCCAACGGCTTCAATCGCATCACGCAAAATATCATCATCAAGGTTATCAAGACCAAGTTTCACGTCATAGCCATTTTGATCTTGCTTAAACCCTAAAGTACCTGGTCCCGACAGAGTTAACCATCCTAATGCCATATCAGATTTGCTTGGATAAAATCCAATATCTTTAACCGTAACTGGGCCATTAGGTGTATGAAATACTACTGGTTTATCAAAAAAGAAATGCCAATGAATATTCAGTGGCCCCTTGGCTTCTCGATATGAAGCAAGGCCAGATGGGTCAATAAAATCTAGCGGGTTATTATTGGCATATTTATTCAGATTGATACCGCTAGCCAAATCAATTGGGTCTGTAGATAAAAATCTACCAGAATTAGAAGAATAAAACCTCGCCCTCATATAAACCAAATCCCCTTCCTGCATCACTCCAAACTCCCCATTAAATCCTAGTTTGGAAGTCATTCCGCTGGAAGTGAGCAAGCGTTCACCAAAAGGCCGGTAAGCTTGGCTCCCAAGCAACGACGCATCGCCCGCCGTGGCTTCGCTGGCGTTGCCAATGCCGTCAAACGTCAGATAGGTGGGCGTTCCGCCGTTTGAGGTGCTAATGGCTCCAAAGGCATGATTTTGGCGTTCCAGCAATGTACCCGAGTTGTCATAAATGCCCACCAAGTCGCCAAAACCCGCCGGGTCGTGGACTTGATATTGGCGTAGACCATCCCGCACCACCACCGAAGGGAAACCCAGCGCGTCGTATTCAAACTGCCGCGTACCGCCCGCCGAACTGTAGCCAGTCACCCGGTTTTCCGGGTTGCTCGTGACTGTCAAACTGGTATTGGAACCATTGGCTTTGTTGGTAAGCGAGCCATCATCATCATAAGTGAGTGTCTCGCCACCCACAGTGGTGTACTGATTCAGATTATTGGCCGTGTATTCGGTCGTCACCCCATTCTCATTGGTGTGAATACGGTTGCCTAGGGCATCATAAACATAGGTCAAATCTTGATTGGGGACTTTGGCTGTGTTGTTGGAAACCAATACCGCATGGGTTAGCTGGCCTTGGTCATCATACGAATAGGCCCAAGCGCCGTAAACGGTTTCCATGCTCTTACGACGGCCTTGAGTGTCATAGGCATAGGTGAAGAATGACAACGCCGACGCATCCGGCTTGAAATTCCGCAAATGCCATAATTGCCCATCGGTGTCATAGTCGTAAGTCGTGTAAACCCCGTTGCCTAGGGTTTTTTGGGATAGTCTTCCGCTAGTGTCATAGCCATACTTCACCAATTCCTTTGCCGAGGCATCGGTGACCGATTCCAGCCTACCGTCGATGTCGTAATGGTAAGTGAGCTTATAGCCTAACTGGTCGGTCATGGTGTCGCGCCGCCCAACGGTATCGTAGGTATACTCCAACCAGTGGTTGCCCGGATAGGTAATCCGTTTTAAGCGATCATCGGGATAGTAGTCTAGATTGATCGTGCCTACGGCATTGGTCGCAGTTTCGAGATTGCCACGGGCATCGTAGGTGTAAGTGGCCTTTGAGCCGTCGGGATACAGCTTTTCTGTCACCTGGCCGAGGCTGTTGTAGGTGTAATTGATCGGCTGGGCGCGGCGGTTGGTCCATTTTTTCGGATTGCCGCTGGCATCATATTCATCCCATCGTTCCGCCAAGCTGTTGGCGTAGGTGATGGCGGAGAGGTTGCCTTTCGCATCGGTGGTGTAGCGAGTGAGATTACTCTTTGCGTCAGTCAGCGTTGCCAAACGATTAAAGGCATTGGAATAGCCAAAACGGCTTATATTGCCCAAGGCATCGGTCGCTTGGATGACATTGCCTTTGCTATCGTAGCCAAATGAACTGGCGCGTCCAGCCGGGTCGGTCAAAGAGGTCAGGTTGTATTCGCTGTCATAGCCCAGCCGCACGGTGCGACCCTGGGGGCTTTGCAGCTTGGCGACGAGGCCACGGTGGTCGAGATAATAATTGCTTGCGCTGCCGATGGCATCGGTTGCCGTGATCTGACCGCCGTCACCGTAAGCAAAATCAACACGGCCACTGGTAGTTCCGTAAGCAATGCTTTTAATGCGGCCACGCGCATCATAGTCGATCTTTTTGCTGATACCGCTGGGATAGGTGATGCTTTCCAGCGCATGCTTAGTCACCGGGTTCAAACCGGCATTGTAGGCATAGCCTATGCTCAAGCCATCCGGGAACTGGGCTTGGATGAGATGATCCCCGCTGTAGTTAAACGTCGTCACCCGCCCGATTGGGTCGGTGATCGTTTTAATGAGGCTGCCAGAATAGCCGATTTGCAGACTTTGACCCGACGAATGATTAAGGCCGGTCAACAAACCGCCTGTGTATTGGCAGGTGATGCGAACGCCATTGGAATCTTCGACATAATCGAGCTTGCCATCGGCACGGAACACCCGCAGCAAACCATTCAGTTCGCGCAATGAATAACGTCCACTGCCAAGATCGGTGAGTTTTGCATGGTCGCCGGTTTGGGCAAAGTAACCGCCCCGACTGTCCGGTTGGAACAGACGGCGTGATCCGCCCGGCCCGGTAATGGTCACATCGCCCAAACTGCTTTTAGTCAGCGTGTAATCCCAATTATGCGACCAGCCGCGCCCGAAAGCCCCCACTGTGAAGCGCTGGCTGATGGATTGCGGGTAAGTTCGCCCGAAAACCAGCGGCAAGCCCGGCACGGTCGCAGCGGCATCAACCGATGAATCTAGGGTTTTCACGATATTCAGGCCATCGGCCTGGGCAAACGAAAAAGCCAGCAGGTCGCTAAGGTCGCAGACCTCCAAGCCCAACCGCCGCAGATAGGCGGCATTGTTGTTCAATAGGCGGACATAATCGCCCCACGTAGTGCCTGCCTGTTGGGTGAAGTTTTGCCAAATGGCATCCCATGCATCCACGCTGATGCTGGGCGGGCGCATAGTGGATTTGAGGGAAGCCCAGTCCACCGCCGTAGTGTTGTCTACCGTAATCACACCCAGATCGAACCTCACGCTCGGCGACCAGGACCATGGCTGCTGCAAGCCAGCATAAGCGATAGGAATGCGTAGCTTCTCGCCGGGCTGGAGTAAGCCGGCCGTCTCACCGCAACCCAAGAATTGCACCGCATTGCTCCAACCGGTAGGCATGGTGGAAGTCCAGAAACCTTGCTGGAAGGTATCCGCCGATATCGGACCGCCCAAAGGAATCGTCCGCAAGATGGGCCGTTCCGTTCCGGTTTGAACGAGCAAAGGGGCAGGCATGGGTGTATCGCCGACATTAGCATATTCGACGTAGAGCATCGCCGGGGCGTGGCGACCGACAGAGCTAGGCACTGTCAGTTGGGTTTCCAGTTTTGCACCAATGGATTGCGCAGTGACCTCGAAAGGCAGGGTTATGATTTGGCTGTCTTGAGTGACGGTAAGTTGGTAATTCCCGGCAGGAACCGAAGTAAGATTAAAATCTGCCAACAAACGACTGTCGGAGATGACGCTTACCGTGCTGGCGGTAAATTTTGACGCGCCATTTACCAGCGAAACTTGCGCTGTGTCATTAAATCCAGCCCCCTCTATTTGAATGGTGACAACCCCGCCTGCCGCTGAACGGTCAGGGGAAAGTGAACTTAATATTATCCCTGATGTAAGTTCGGTGCTTAGGGTGAAATCGCCCGTCCCGGCAAGGGTATCGCTATAAGCCATCACATACCAAGTGCCCGCTTTTGCATTCGGCGCGAAAACTTGCTGGTCGGCCCCGGCGGTACTGAAGCGATAGTCATACTCGCCTGCCGAAGGCAATGCGCCAAAACGTACATACAACTCATTGGAGCCAAGCTTGTCCAAACTATTCAGCTTAACGCTTAGATGTCCCCCCGCCGGAACTTGGAAGGCATAGAATTTTCGTTCGCCACTGGCAGAGAAATGACCGCTAACAGACTTGCCAAGCGTTATTGGGGTAGGCACAAAGGAAGAAATCTGGACATCGTCGATGTACCAACCTGCACCGACGGAACTATCACTATTGGCTGTATGCAAAAAACCTATGCGTACTTTTTGCCCTTGGTAAACAGATAAGTCAATCGTCTGTTGCTGCCATATGGTCGAGTCTCCTGTTACAGCGGGTGTGGTGAGATTTTCCCAATCTGACCATGAAGTGCCGTCAAATCTCGATATCTGTACTTTTCCAGTATCGCCAGTACCATATTGATACCATTGCCAGAAGCGGAATGTAACCACACCACCCGCATCCACGGCTGGAACCAATATGTAAGGAGTGATAAGCCGCCCGGTGGAGTTAGCCGCATAGTTCCCCCCAAGAACAGTCGCCATTGCATAGGCCCCGGTATGGCCATTCATTGGCCCACTCGTAGGATGGCCTAACTGCCAAACACTATAGTAATCAGCGAACCAACTTCCCCAGTCTAACTGATCGAAGTTTGTATCTTGGAATGGCAAATCAGAAGCAGAACCCTTATCAGCAAGTTGGGCTATTTCTTGGGGAGAAATGGCGTTATCATAGATTCGTACATCATCAATTTTGCCGTTAAAATAGCCAACATTGCTATCGATATATGGGGCATATCCTGATGCACTAACATCTACCCCTATAGCTATCTGTTTTCCTTGAACAAACGTGTTAGAAATAAATATATTATTTGACCCTATAATATATCCATCAAGATACATTACAGTACCTTGATTATCAGTGGTAACGGCTAGATGATGCCATGAATTTAAAGGAGACTGTGAATACGACTGAACAAGACTATTAACATTACAATGAGACGATACATGATAAGAATTTTGGTTGCCACCAAAATAAAAAGATGTACCACAAGAACCCCCACCATATCCAAGAATAATTGGTTTACTAACAAATGAAACGGGGTTAAACCATAAAGCTACAGTTCTTATAGTTGTAGGTAAGTTATCAGCACTGGCTGAAATATAATTTCCATTTCCATTAAATTGATAGGCACTATTAGCATTTCCAAATCTATCAGTAGTTAATGTAGCTCCATTTACTGTCCCATTATAACCATTCCCAATCGCATTGTTAGCATTTCCATCAAATGGATAATGCCTAACAAGGTCGGCACGAGAATTATTTATAATAAATAACAGGGCAAATAATATTATTATATTAATATATTTCATTTTGAGTTGCTCCATTCTTGGAAAAAGCAAGGCAGATTGCTTCCTTGAACATTTAGTGATGCCGAACTCAAGCTTGGCAAGGAGGGCGTATCAATTCCGGCAGTGTAGGTCACATTAGCTGCACGAAGACATGCTGGCATCATCATTGATGCAAACAGAAAGACAAAGATCACCGCCTTGATGCCGCTGAAGCCGGTGGTAAGCCACAAGATGAGACTTTCGAAGGATGGCGTCGAGGAACGGGATTTGTGCGTAAATCGGCCATGCATGTCTCTGTATGACCGGGGGGTAAGCCTTACACCTGTATGACAGACGGGATTTAGAGATTTAGAGACAGTTAAACGATCCATAACGCAAATCCTTAAAATGGTTTTTAGCTCCAAAATGAACAGTTGAATAACAAACCATCCCGGACCTGCGTCTTTGCGTGCCATTCTAGCCGGGTTTAACTTGTCGGCTGTGAATCTATTCCCATTCGTATGAAATTGTCAATCAAGAATGTTTTAGTAGGGAATTATGGCCTACTGGAAAAGTTGACAATTTAAGCTGCCCCTGGCAAACGTCAGAATCTGTCTTTTAGAAATCGGCGGCATACGAAATTGTAAAATCAGCCTTCAATCCAGTTTTATTAACGTGAAATAGATCGTCTTAGGGTAGGGTTGGTGCATGGATTTATTAGTATTCGTAAATGAGTAACAGCGTGTCAACGACACCATGCGTAAAGGATTTGTCACTTTTTGCCCATTGCCCAGAAGCCGCAGAATTGGCGTGGTTTGAAAGTTGAGCCACACAGTTTTCCACCGCAACTGTGGATAAAATCGAAGTTCGGCAAGAGAGGGTAGGCGTAAGGATTCCTTCGTAAAGTGCGACGTGAAGGTAAATATTCGGCCAACCCGTCTCCGAAAATTATCGGATCAGCCTATTTTTGAAACCTTTTCCCAAGGGATACAGCCATACGTCCTTGATGGGGACGCTCTGCTTGCCGGATGGGCCGAGCTTGCCCCGCCCCTGGGTCTGGCCGACATGAATCCAGTTGGCCGCCCGGTAACAGGTGCCCGTGAAACGGTCTTTTTCGACAAAGGTTTCCAGCAGCAGCGGGCGGTAGCCATAGCGGTGCTGCCAGTCCCCCGGAAGCTGCCTGGCCGCCAGCCCCAATATTTTGGATGCGAGGTTGTTCGAGCATATCCAGGGCAGGATTAGAAAACGGGCGTTGTTGACGATGAGGTGGAGGTTTCGCTGGCGTTGCCCGTGGC
>QJPH01000332.1 GCA_003242955.1 Candidatus Methylumidiphilus alinenensis | reverse complement strand
ATGACTTGTTGGCATCAAAGGAAAGAGAAACTTTGCATATAGAAGTTAAAGGATCTTCTATCGAGTTGCCAGCAAATGTCAACGTAATGCTTACCCCGAATGAATACGCAGTAAGCAAGAAATCTAAAACAAAATACCGCATCTGCATAGTCATTAATGCATTGGAGAACCCAGAAATCTTTGAATTTATTTGGGACAAACAACGTCAATCTTGGTTCTGTGAACAAAGTTTAAGCTGTTTAAAGATTAAAGAATCCATTGCTGCCAATCTCTTCATCATCAATTGCCAATAATCACTGCAAACCCGGAGAATAAAATGCACTCTGAATATACCGCTGTTATAAAACAGGAGGATGATTGCTGGGTTGGCTGGATCGAAGAAATCCCAGGTGTCAATTGCCAAGAGGAAACGAGGGAAAAATTGATGGAAGCTCTCTCTGTAACGCTCAAGGAGGCACTTGAATTTAATCGACAAGATGCTCTATTAGCCGCTGGGAAAGGTTATAAGGAAGTCGTAATCGCTTTATGAAGCGAGGCGAGTTCGTCAAATATCTTCGCTCTCAAGGGTGTGAACTGCTGAGGGAAGGCGGTAGCCATTCTTGGTGGTGGAACCCTGACCTTAACAAAAGGTCCGCGATTCCTAGGCATTCGGAAATCAAAGACATTCTCGTAAAAAAGATTTGCAAAGACCTTGGCAATCAGTCGTGCAATTGACTTTCAATAAACGGCCAAATATAGAAATCCTAAACAAAAACAATAATATATAGAGAAAAAACATGCCGCTGCCCCCCAATCTATTCGATTCCGTCGATAACCCGCAACCCGTGGCCGGTGGCGGTTTGCTTGACAGGCGTTTGTTTTTACGCAATAGCCTAACCCTAGGCACAATGGCATTGGTTGGCCAGGATGTTGTGGCCTCTGAATTTGACCGTCCAGCCTGGATGCTTAAGCCGGGAAACCCATTTTCTAATTACGGGCAGCCTTCCCCCCATGAAAAAGAGTCCATACGTTGGATTGCATACAATCCGGCAACCCCTGGCAACGGCGTGTCATGGACGCCTTTGCATACTCTGGCAGGGACGATCACGCCTTCGGGCTTGCATTTCGAACGCCACCATAATGGTGTTCCACAAATTGATCCCGGTCAACATCGTTTGCTGATCCACGGACTAGTGAAAAACCCGATCTTTTTAGGAATGGACAAATTAGTCCGTTACCCGATGGTTTCCCGGTTTTGCTTCATTGAGTGCGGTGGCAACAGTAACACTGGCTGGCATGAGGAACCTACATTAGCGACGGCAGGCAACCTGCACGGGCTGGTTTCGTGCAGCGAATGGACCGGGGTGCCACTGTCAATTATACTGGAAGAGGCTGGAATCCAGCCAACTGCCCGTTGGCTGATTGCCGAAGGGGCCGACGCGGCCGCGATGAACATTAGCATTCCATTGGAAAAAGCAATGGACGATGCCTTTTTGGCCATTTACCAGAATGGCGAGCACATTCGCCCCGAAAACGGATATCCATTAAGACTGTTGTTGCCCGGATGGGAAGGCGTCACTAACGTTAAATGGCTGCGCCGACTAGAGGTTGCCGACCAACCTGCCATGTCTCGAAATGAAACAGCCAAATACACCGAATTGCAGCCGAACGGCAAGGCCCGGCAATTCACTTTTATCATGGAAGCCAAGTCGCTCATTACCCATCCCTCACCCGGCCACCGATTGCAAAGCCCCGGTATTTACCAAATATCGGGGCTAGCCTGGAGCGGACGGGGCAAGGTCAAAAAAGTAGAGGTTTCCGCCGACGGCGGTAAAAGTTGGGCCGAAGCCGAACTGCAAGAGCCTGTGCTATCCAAGTCGTTCACCCGTTTCTACATTCCTTGGCACTGGGACGGAGGTAAAACGGTGTTGAAAAGCAGGGCATGGGATGAAACCGGAGCTATGCAGCCCGAACGTGAAAAACTCATCCTAGAAAGGGGCCGTAACGGCTATTTCCACTACAATGCCCAAGTGGCCTGGTTATTGGATACCGAAGGCCGTCTGAGCCATGTTTACTGATGTTTGGCTGGTTCCCAAGCTCCAGCTTGGGAACCCTAGTATATCAAGCTCCTGCTTGTACGTTGACCGTTCCTCGGGAAGCAGGAGCTTCAAAGACCGCGTTCCCAAGCGGGAGCTTGGGAACGAACTAATTTTTTGTTTAATAAGAAAGAACCAGCCATGAATCAATCAAACGCCAATAACGGTCAGAAAAGATGGCATGGGAAGCTTGCGGTGTTTTTCGCATCCCTTTGCATGACGGTTGCACTGTCTGACTCATCCGCAGCCGAAGGCCCACGGCTTGGCAAACCAGCCAGTCCCGAAGAAATAGCGGCATGGAACCTGACTGTATTCCCCGATGGCAGGGGGCTACCTTTGGGCCATGGCACCGCCGCAGAAGGCAAATTGGTTTATCAAAGCCATTGCATAGGCTGTCATGGAGCCAACGGATCGGGGGGAAGTGGCGACGAATTAGCCGCTGCCAAACACGGTTTGACCGATGCCAATCCTGACAAGACCATCGGAACCTACTGGCCCTATGCCACCACATTGTTCGATTTCGTCCGTCGATCAATGCCGCCCGACGCGCCAGGAACTCTAGGCAACGACCAACTCTACGCTGTTAGTGCGTATCTGCTCCACCTTAACGGCATTATTACGGAGACAGCCGAAATGAATAACATTTCCTTACCAAAAGTGGAGATGCCCAATCGGGAAGGCTTTCTTTATGTAGACGCACCAAAGTGATTTTTTTGCAAATTCGATTGGAACCAACCAAAACCAGGCAGGTCATAATATGCGTAACCGAGGCGTAACATTAATTTGCAGGGGGATGGGGGAAAACCTGTCTTGGATAGTTATAACCACAAATCTTGACTGTTTTGCTCAGCCTTTAATGACCGATATCAATTCCATCTTAGGGAGCCTATAAAGTGAAAGACATGATGAAGAATATTTTACTGTGGGTTGTTGTTGCTGTCGTTTTAATGACAGTATTTAACAATTTCGGCAATCGAAAAACCGAAGACACATCAATGCCCTACTCCCAATTCATTGCTGCAGTGAACGATGGGCAAGTGAAGCAAGTCATTATCGACGGCCATGTGATAAAAGGCTCGACAAGTTCAGGCGACAAGTTTATGACTTATAGCCCTGGAGACCCTCACTTAGTCGATGATCTATTAAAGAATCATGTGGAAATAAAAGCCCAGCCCCCTGAACAGCAATCCATGTTGATGCAGATATTCATCTCTTGGGCTCCCATGTTGTTATTGGTTGGCGTATGGGTCTATTTCATGCGCAAATCCCAAGGCGGCGCGGGCGGCGGTGCGATGACTTTTGGCAAAAGCAAGGCAAGACTGCTTGAAGAAGACCAAGTCAAAGTCACTTTTGCCGATGTCGCGGGCGTGGAGGAGGCCAAGGAAGACGTTTCCGAGATGGTCGATTTCCTCAGAGATCCGGGTAAATTTCAAAAACTGGGCGGTAAGATTCCGCGTGGCGCTTTGATGGTCGGCCCCCCCGGCACTGGCAAGACTTTGTTGGCCCGTGCGATAGCAGGCGAGGCTAAGGTACCGTTTTTCACCATCTCGGGATCGGATTTTGTTGAGATGTTTGTCGGCGTTGGCGCTTCCCGTGTCCGCGACATGTTTGAACAAGCTAAAAAGCGCTCTCCATGCATCATCTTCATTGACGAAATCGACGCGGTGGGTAGGCATCGTGGTGCCGGACTTGGCGGCGGACATGACGAGCGTGAGCAGACCTTGAACCAATTACTGGTGGAAATGGATGGCTTTGAAGGCAACCAAGGTGTCATCGTGATTGCCGCCACCAACCGGCCCGACGTTCTTGACCCTGCTTTACTGCGGCCTGGCCGTTTCGACCGACAGATCACCGTCGGTTTGCCTGACGTGCGCGGCAGGGAGCAAATTTTGAAGGTGCATGCCAAGCGCCTGCCCTTAGCTGACGATGTCGAAGTAAAATACTTGGCGCGTGGCACACCGGGTTTCTCTGGTGCCGATTTGGCTAATTTGGTCAACGAGGCGGCCTTGTTTGCAGCACGCAAAAACAAGCGTGATGTGCAAATGGAAGACTTTGAGAAAGCCAAAGACAAGATTCTGATGGGTGCAGAGCGCAAATCCATGGTGATGAGCGAAGATGAAAAGAAGCTAACCGCTTACCATGAGGCGGGTCATGCAATCGTCGGTCGCTCGGTTCCTGAACACGATCCGGTTTATAAAGTCAGCATCATGCCTAGAGGCAGAGCTTTGGGTATCACCATGTTCCTGCCCGAGCGTGACACTTATAGTGCCAGCAAGCAGAAACTCGAAAGCATGATCTCAAGCTTGTTTGGAGGCAGGTTGGCGGAGGAAATAATTTTCGGGCGCGAAATGGTCACCACTGGTGCCTCGAATGACATTGAAAGGGCCACCGGCTTGGCTAGAAACATGGTCACTCGTTGGGGGCTTTCCGACCGCCTAGGTCCATTGGCCTATAGTGAAGAAGAGGGCGAAGTATTCTTAGGTCGGTCTGTGACCAAACACAAATCTGTATCCGAAGAGACCGCCCATATTATAGACGAGGAAATCCGTTCGGTGATTGATTCTAATTATGAACGGGCAGAGCGGATACTCAGGGACAACATGGACAAGCTACATCTGATGGCGGATGCGCTGATGAAGTATGAAACCATTGACCACTTCCAGATTGACGAAATCATGGAAGGGAAGATACCTAGCCCCCCGCGAAGCTGGATTGATCCACCTTCTAGTGGCGACAACCAGCCCGGTGCGACTGACACCAAGACGGATGAAACCCCAAGCTTAGGCAAACCGGCGATTCAGCACTAAGCTTTTATTGGTTCAACGAAAAGCCCCGGTTTAAGCCGGGGTTTTTTGCGCTGGATTCCTAGCTCTTGATCTCGCCGTTATACACAAGTCCAGCCAAACCGGTAAATCCGTCATTTCGGCAGGGATGCTGAAATCCAGGCCATGGACGGTAACAAGTAGTTTTCACAAGTGCTTGATTAGATTACTTGCTAACCCGTGATTTCATATCCTTACCCGCACCGTTAGGAACGAGAAAAATTAAGCTTCAATCAATCCAAGGCGGGTTTCAACCCTTTCCATCCTCCGCCCAAGGGTATCGACCCTTGCGCTAATCTGAACTAGGTCAAGATGAAACGCTGCAAGATGGTTCTCAACGGAAGCCGTCCTAATCTTCAAATCATTGACAACCTGCCTAACAAAAGCGACATCAGATTGAATTTTCTTGAGAATTTCAAGTACAAGATTTTCGGTGTCTTCTGTCATTGAATGGCCTAATTTTGTGGGATAAACTGCTTTTTCTCTTAGTGTAAGTTTATCTTGACCTATAGGCAAGAACTGCCCGCAATGTTGTTGACACAGCGTCATACCGGCAGAGCCTACCGCGGAAGGGATTGCCAGAACGATGAGCCAACAGAATGCCTCACGCAAAGGCGCAACGACGCAACGTAAAAGCAGAGAATATGCCTACACAAATAATCGCATCATTGCGCTGATTCCCAAGCTGGAGCAGCAATTCTCATTTTGGCAAAAATTAATTAAGGGCGGTTTGTTCAAAATGAGAATTGCTGAACGAATTGGGTGGCATTTGAAATTACGCCGGGAGTGCAAGGCAAGCCTTGCACTCCTGCATCACTTTTAATAGCGCCCGCGTGAGACATTGCCAAAAATTAACGGTTGCGGCAACGGCCCCTTTCTGTTATTAATATGCGATTTTTTCCGAACGCCGGTTAGGAGTTAGTGAATGTCCAGCCAAAAAGCAACAAGAGAAACTCATAATACCCCTTTCAGTTTCACACCTTATGAAATCAAGGAAGGTGAGGAATACATGAACGAGGATCAAGTTGAACACTTCCGTCGCATATTGCAGAGTTGGAAGAACGAACTTATGCGTGAAGTCGATAGGACTGTCCACCATATGCAGGATGAAGCGGCCAACTTCCCCGACCCCAATGACCGGGCAACGCAGGAATCGGAATTCAGCCTTGAATTGCGCACTCGCGACCGTGAACGCAAGCTAATCAAAAAAATAGAAGAGTCTATGGAAAATTTGGAACGGGGCGATTATGGTTTTTGTGAAACCTGCGGGGTGGAAATAGGGCTACGGCGTCTTGAGGCGCGCCCCACCGCAACACAGTGCATTGACTGCAAAACACTTGACGAAATACGTGAAAAACAGATCGGCTAGTAGGAGCGGCTCAGGCCGCGATTAGTAGGAGCGGCCTTCAGCAATTTTCGCGGGCTAAAGCCCGCTCCTACGGCAATTGTTGAAAACCGATAGGTGGTAATATCCTAGCAAGGCAGGCCACTCCCGCATCAATTCTAGTCACGCCACTATCAAGATTACCAATCAGGCAACGCCGCCATGCCAGCACCTCATGGCTTGCCTCGCGACGACTTGCGGGGTAGCGCAAAGCAATCCCCTGACACTGTAGGGAAATACTGTGGGCGGTTCGCGCCCACGCCCTCTGGACCCTTACACTTGGGTTCTATGTTTACAGCATTGGCGAGTTTTTTACAGGCCAGGTCCAATCAGGGCCAGTGGTTACTTCGCATAGACGACATCGACACACCGCGTGTGGCGACAGGGGCAGCCGATGGCATAAAACGCACACTGGAACACCATGCCCTTTACTGGGATGAAACAGAATTCCTGCAAAGCCAAGGGGCCGAGGCTTACGAGCAAGCCTTGCAGCAGTTGGACGCAGACGGCTGGCTTTATCCCTGTTCGTGCTCCAGAAAAGACTTGGCAACCTTGCCCCGGAGCAACTCGGAACCGGCTGTCTATCCGGGTACATGCCGCAACACAAACCGCAGCCGCAAGCAACCCCACGCCCTGCGCATGTGTACTGAAAATATTGCCGTCAAAGCCTGCGACTTGCTACAAGGTCCACAGCACTGGGATATTGAACGCGAATGCGGCGATTTTATTGTATTGCGGCGGGATGGGATCGTCAGCTACCACCTAGCCACGGTGATAGACGACTGGCGTTCCGGTGTCAGCGAGGTTTTGCGGGGAGTTGACTTGTTGGAATCGACCCCCCTACAAATTCACCTGCAAAGATTATTGGGTTTGACTAGCCCCAGCTACCTTCATGTCCCGGTCATCGCCAACCGGCAAGGGATTAAGCTAAGCAAGCAGAACCTAGCAGAAGCGGTGGACGATTCGAACCCCTCTATCACCCTAATCCAGTTGTTGACTCTGCTCAAACAGCGTCCGCCGGAAGAACTGCGTAGCGCACATCCAGAACATATATTGGATTGGGCAATACAAAACTGGGACGTGACCCAATTAACAGGTGTCAAAATGATTGAAACGAACTAGACCGACTCGGTTTTAAAAACCGAGTCGGTCTTAGCTTAGACGGTATTATCCCAACTTCTTCAACAAATCGGCTTTCTTCGCCGCAAATTCCTCGGCTGAGAGAATTCCTTTAGTCATCAACCCGTGCAACCTCTCCAAAGTCGCCATCACATCCTCGGCTGACTCTTTGGCCGCAGGGACCGATGATTGCGGCGGTTGGATGGTAGGGTTCATGGCTTGAGTGAAGGCTTGCCCTATCCCCAAACCGGCACCAAGACCGGCACCGGCACCAGCCAGCCCCCCTTCGTTCTGGGCTGCGAGCGGAATGCTGGAAGCGACTTGGTATTTGGTGTAGCGGTCCATGTCACCTAATACATTCATGCTGATGCGGGTGTCCAAAACCTTCTGCAATTCCTCCGGCAAAGAGACGTTCTGCACCACAAGGGCATCAAGGGCCAAGCCATAACCGTCAAAGACTGGCAGTAGCTTTTGTTTCAATGCCGCGCCGAATTCTTCTTGGTTGGCTGCCATGTCAATGAAAGACACGCCGGATTCCCCAAACATATCCGTCATGGAACCGATGAGGGTATTACGCAGTTGCCCCTCCATTTCCTCGCAGGTGAAGTCCTCCCGGCTTCCGCTGACATTAAGATAAAACTTCTTGGGATCGGCCAAATGGTAAGAGTAGATGCCGAAGGCGCGAAGCCGGACAATGCCGAATTCTTTGTCGCGGATGGTAATTGGGTTAGGGGTTCCCCACTTACGGTCCAACTGCTGACGGGTGCTGAAAAAGTAAACCTCGGATTTGAAAGGCGAGGCAAATAGCTTGTCCCAATTCTTCAAATTGGTCAGCAAGGGTAGGGTTTCGGTGTCCAAGGTATAAAGGCCTGGCCCAAATACATCGGCCAACTGCCCCTCGTCCACCAATAGAGCCATTTGCGATTCGCGCACAGTCAGTTTGGCACCATTTTGGATTTCAAAGTCCCGCGTCGGATAACGGTGGGCCAGAACCCCATTTTGTTCTTCCGTCCAGTGGATTACATCAATGAATTGTTTCTTCAAGAAGTCCATAAGAGCCATAGGTTTCTCCGGGTGTATAGCGTCAGTGGTTTGATGGCTGGATTTTATACCCTAGGATGAAAAATGTCCCGTTAGACTTTTTACATGCCGTCAAATTTAATTTGACAACTCTAACGTTTTCACTTAGAGTCACATGAAATAAAACTTAATGTCACTACAGGGGTGACGCTGTGGAAACGATACTTCGTAACTTTGGCAACAGCATCGGCTTGGTTATTCCGAAAGCCGTAAGGGAAGCACTGCACTTGTGCGCAGGTCAAACTGTGACGCTGGAACAGACGGAACAAGGACTGTTGGTCAAGCCACAATGCAAAAAATACACCTTGGAAGAGTTACTGGCGCAGTGCGATCCGAATGCGCCCATGCCGCAGGAAGTCACCGACTGGCAAGATGCCCCCGCCTTAGGGATGGAGGTAGGGTGAGCACACGCTACTTTGACCGGGGGGATATTGTACGGGTTAGTTTTAATCCCGTCATAGGCCGGGAATTGCAAGGGGAGAAGCGCCCCGCACTGGTGTTGTCCACCCGTGCCTTCAATGCACTCGGCACGGCCTTGGTGGCTCCGATTACCCAAGGCGGCAATTTGGCCCGTTTCATGGGTTTTGCCGTACCCATGATGGGGGCAGGCACACAGACCCAAGGGGTTGTGTTGGTGAATGCCGTTCGCACCTTGGATTTGCAGGGACGCGGGGCAACAAAGATCGAAACCGCCCCGGCGATGGTTATGGAAGATGTATTGGCCCGTCTGCGGGCGATTATCGATTGAGCGGAGAAGTCAGTCTTTCAATAAACAGCGTTCAAGGGTTATCATTCCCTGCTTAACCGATTTGAAAAATCATACCACCGAGCCTTCTCATTGCCTTTAACCAAGCCCATCTCCCCTATGCCTCTGCTGTCGGTCATAGACCTAGAATGTATCCGGGGCGACAACTTGCTCTTCTCAGGGCTAGACTTTAAATTATACGAAGGCCAACTGATGCAGGTTGAAGGTGCCAATGGCAGCGGCAAAACCAGCCTGCTGCGCATCTTGGCGGGCTTGAGCCTCGCCAGCGAGGGGCAAGTGCTATGGGATGGCAAGGACATCCACAAGCAACGTTCCTTTTACTTTTCCAAGGTGGCGTATTTAGGCCATACGCTGGGAATCAAGTCCGACTTGTCGCCGCTGGAAAATTTGAAAATCACTCTGGCATTAGCCAGTTTCCCCTTCGACGAAACTGCCGTTTACCGGGCCCTAGAGCAAACTGGCCTGTCAGGCAAAGAGGACGTGCCAGCCCGTTCCCTCTCGGCCGGGCAAAAGCAGCGGGTTGCCTTAGCCCGCTTGCTGGCCTGCCCGACCAAGCTGTGGATCATGGACGAACCGTTTACCGCGTTGGATGCCTCCGGTGTCAGCCTAGTGCGCGATCTGCTGGAAACCCATTTGCGCCGTGGCGGCCTAGTGGTATTGACATCCCACCAGGCGGTGGAAGTGCGAGGGGATGTGGTGAGGGTGAACCTATCTGAAGACGGTCTTAGATGAATTTATTCTTAATTGGCAGTTGAAAACGCTCTATGATCCAAGCCTTTAACGCACTAATGAAACGCGATTTGCTGCTGGCTTTCCGCCATCGCGGCGAGTTGGCAAACCCCTTGCTGTTTTTCTTGATGATAGTGACACTGTTTCCGTTGGGCGTGAGTCCCGAAGTCGTTTTGTTACGCAAAATCGCCCCCGGTGTGATATGGATCGCGGCCTTGTTGGCGGCCTTGTTTTCGTTGGAGAGCCTGTTCCGCTCCGATTTCGAGGATGGCGCTCTGGAACAGATGTTATTAAGCCCCCAACCCTTGGCAGTGCTGGTGCTGGCAAAAGTTTTGGCACATTGGCTGGTGAGCGGCTTGCCGATGTTGTTGATGGCCCCGTTGTTGGGTTTGCTGCTGGCGATGCCCGACCCTGCCATTGCCGCATTGGAGTTGACCTTGGCCATCGGCACACCCTTGTTAAGCCTAATCGGTGCCATCGGCGTGGCCTTGACTGTGGGCCTTCGGCGCGGCGGTGTGTTGCTGACTTTATTAATCATGCCGCTGTATATCCCGGTGTTGATTTTCGCCACCAATGCCGTCACGGCGGCGGCGGCGGGAATGCCCATTGCCGGACAAATCTATTTCTTGGCATCGTTGCTGGTGCTGGCCTTGACCTTGGCGCCCTTAGCTATCGCCGCCGCCCTTAGAATCAGTGTGAGTTGAATACCATGTGGAAGTTTCTACATAAACTGGCTTCGCCCAGATATTTTTACGCCATCTCCGGCAAATTCATTCCTTGGTTGGGGTGGCTAACTGCGGTAACGCTATTGACCGGCCTTTATTTTGGCCTGGTGAAAGCCCCGCCGGATTACCAGCAAGGAGACAGCTACCGCATCATGTTCATCCATGTGCCTGCCGCTTGGATGTCCATGTTCATTTATGTGTTGATGGCGCTATGGAGCGGCATCAACCTCATTTGGAACATCAAGCTGGCCGACGTGATGACGGTCAGTTCCGCCACCTTGGGCGCATCGTTCACCTTGCTGGCTTTGGTGACAGGCTCGTTGTGGGGCAAACCCATGTGGGGGGCCTGGTGGGTGTGGGATGCCAGGCTGACCTCTGAATTGATCCTGTTGTTCCTTTATTTGGGTTACATCGCCTTGGTTTCGGCCATTGAAGACCGCCGCACTGCCGCACGTGCCGGCGGAGTGTTGATTTTAGTGGGCGTGGTCAACATCCCCATTATCCATTATTCAGTGGAATGGTGGAACACCCTGCACCAAGGTCCAACCGTGACCAAGTTCGACAAGCCTTCCATTCATTTAAGCATGTTGATTCCCTTGCTGATTATGGCGGTGAGTTTCAAATTATATTATCTAACCGTGGTATTGATGCGCGCCCGTATCGAAGTGCTGGACCGGGAGCGACGCAGCGCTTGGGTGCGGGAGTTGTTTGGCACCCAAAAATAAATGGCTGTAGGGTGGGCTAGGTGCGCATTGAGAAACTTTGCGTTTATAGCCTGATTTTCGCGCACCGTAGCCCACCATTGCCACAGCCTGATACGTAATAGAACAGAGTAGTTATCATGACCGACGAAGAATTGAAGCAACTAGTCGCCAGTCTGGCAGTTTCCCAACAGGAGACTGACCGGCAATTAAAAGAATTAGGCAAACAAATCGGCGGATTGGGTGACAAGTTCGGCAGTTTCACCGAAGGCTTGGCCTTGCCGTCGATGGCCAAGATTTTGTCCGAGAAATTTGGAATGGAAGTGATAAGCCCTAGCGTCCGTGTGAGCAAACAAGGCGAACATATGGAGATCGACGTGTTAGCCTATGCCAACAGCGAAGTCAACGAGGCTTATGTGGTGGAAGTGAAGAGCCATGCGCGTGAAGAGTCCATCGCTCAATTAAGGAATATCCTGGAGCGTTTCCGCCGGTTTTTCCCCGAACATAAAGACAAAGCCGTTTTTGGTATTTTGGCTGCGGTCGATTTGCCCGCCGAGCTAAGGGAGCGCGTTTTAAAGGCCGGTTTCTATGTCGCACGCATTCACGACGAAGTGTTTGAGTTGGATGTTCCGGCGAATTTTAAACCGAAAGCCTATTAGGTGGTGTTTGCACGTTCCCATGTTACAGTTCTCGCCGTTATACACACGTGTTGGGGGTACGTCATTCCGGTCAGGGATGCCGGAATCCAGCGTCCAGGGATGGCAAACTAGGGTTCACGACAAATGCCGTTGTGTCCAAAGTCTTGAAACTGTGGGCTGGCAAGTTACCTAAATCAACACTTGCACAGCCGACATGTTACCGTCCATCTGGCCTGGATTTCGGCATCCCTGCCGAAATGACGGCTTTTATGTTGTGTATAACGATGAGAATTCCAGCTTGGGAACCAGCACAAAGGCCAAATTTGGTTGTTGGTGATTTATGCCAAAGCCGTGCATAGTTCGATTCCTGCCCACTTGCTTAAATCTATCAAGTAGACTATTGACTATGAGTAACCAAGCTTATATTACAGGCGAAGAATTGGGAGAAAAACTCCTGCAATCTGTCCGCGAGATGAAAGCAGGACTAGGACGAGTGGTATATTCCCCTATAGATGAAATTCGCACCAAAACCGGACTCTCGAAAACACAATTTGCGGCCCTTCTTGGAATTTCTGTGACACTGCTCCAAGAATGGGAGCAGGGTGTGCAACAGCCTGTTGGGGCAGCAAGCACTTTGTTGCGAATCGCCGAACGACATCCAGAGGTTTTGCGCGAGTTGGCGGCTTAATTGGACTAGGCAGCATGCGAGTTCATTAGCGATTTAACGTAATGAGCCGTATGGTTTCATTCATCCGGCGCAATACAGGGAGGCCGCTATTGAGTTCTTCGGTTCTTAATGTTTAACAATCTATATATGCTATGATGAACTCAGTGACACAGATACCATAATACAGTCTATTCCCCTTTATATAGGTGCTTTAATTTTAATTATCTATGCAATACATTGCAAAAAGAACAAATAAGAATTTAATAGTGAACATGTTTATGGTATAATTGAAAATTGTATTGCGATAACTGCTGCAATTGTTCTTATTCTAGCTGCATACTCCGAAGTGTTTAGGAGATATATTTTAGAATTTAAGATATATCTCGCTGTTGGCGGAGTTTTAATTGCTGTAATGGCTTGCAAATCGCTTCATCGCATTTTTTCTAACCAATATTTAGGTGGGAGACAAACCTCTAATAATTCACTTTTTAGAGAAAAAAAAGATTTATTAATTGTCGTAGACCTACAGCGTGATTTCTGCAAAGACGGGGTTTTAGAAACTCCTAATGCTGATTTAATTATTCCATCAATCATAGATTTAATTCGCTCTGCTTCAAGCGATGGGTGCATTGTTGTCTTGGCAAGGGACTGGCATCCTTCAAATCATAAGTCTTTTAAAGAACAAGGAGGTCCGTTTGAGAGTCATTGTGTTCAAGGGGAATCCGGAGCAAAATTTCATCCTCAAATTGAAGATTTACTTAAGGAGATACCCTCGTTGAAGATTGTGGATATTGGATCTGAAAACACCTCAGAAGATTATTCTGCTTTCGATGATCCTCGGTTACAACAAATTGCTGTTGATAATGATTTCCGTACTATTTATGTTGTAGGTATTGCTCTTGAGTATTGTGTTTTAAGTACCTGTCTTTCTGGTCTCCGCTACAATACTCCGGTTGTTGCGCTGAAACCATTTATCGGTGTATTTGGAACCGATCCTATAACAATAGAGAAAGGCTGGTCGACACTTGCAAAAGCAGGTGTTATATGTGCAGACAATTATGCCCCAAGACAAAGAAAGCTCGCATAGGACGCAATATGCCTATTACTCTATGTACCTGAATTATTCCAGTGCGAATCATCGCCTTAAGCAATCTTCGTGAGTTTTGGGAGAAACATCCCCAAGCTGAAATCCCTATGCGCACTTGGTACGCGGAAGTCAGCCGGTCAATTTGGCAAAACCCTACCGACATCAAGCGGGTTCATCGACAGGCAAGCTTTTTGGCAAACAACCGGGTCATATTCAATATCAAGGGCAACGATTACCGCTTGGTGGTCGCTGTCCATTATAATCGTGGTTTGATGTATATCCGCTTTGTCGGCACTCATGCGGAATATGATCGTATTGATGCCACTGTAATCTGAGGACAATAAGATGCTTAAACCCCTACACAACGAAACTGATTACCGCGCAGCATTGGACGAAGCAGAGCGTTTGTGGGACTCGCCGGAAGGCAGCCCAGAGGCAGATAGTTTGGAACTATTGGCCTTGCTAATCGAAGATTACGAATCACGCCATTACCCTGTAACCGATCCTGATCCGATAGATTTTCTAATCCATGCGATTGAAGCGCGGGGTATGAAAGCTGAGGATTTGGAACCGTTTATCGGCGTAAGAGCGGACGAGGTGCTGAATCGTATCAGGCCATTATCCTTGGATATGATACGAAACCTAACCGAGGGACTTAATTTGCCCGCCGAAGTTCTGATTCGGCGTTATTCTTTGCAGGATGCGGCTTGAGATATTGAACGTTTTTACGTTACGCCGTTGCGCGAGTCAAAAAATACACTCGGTGGTTTAGTCTAAAATTAGCAGTTAAGAATAAAGAAGGTTTTACGCAACGGCGCAACGTTAAGAGCAAGGTATTGTTGTGTTGGTTAGCTCTTCCCTCGTATTGATATTCACAAACATTTCAGGATGGTCGCTAAAATCAGCCAAAGCCAGTTGGTTTGACTTGAGCCAAGTTTCCACTTTGCGCTCGCCGCTTGCCAGATAATCCGCAAGATCGCCTATTAGGCTGCATTTGGCGATCAAGAACACCGGATGCAACCGGTTTCCGTCGTGGGCGGCGCAGAGTTCGGCATCTTCATCCAACAAACTCGTATAGAGCCGTCCTAATAAAGCACCATCAACTTGTGGGCAGTCGCACGGAACCGTCAGCACATATTCGGTTTGCGCCGAGCGCATGGCACTGAGCAGACCAGCCAGCGGGCCGTCGAAGCTGTCGGTTAGGTCTTCGATCACGGGATAGCCAAAACGGGCGTACTCTTCCTGGTTGCGGTTGGCGTTGATCAGGATGGTCCCTGCAATTAGGCTCAGCGCATCCAAGGCATAGGCCACCAATGGGCGTCCGCGATAAACCATCAAGCCCTTGTCTTCCCCACCCATGCGCCGCGCCCTGCCACCAGCTAACACGGCACCCGTTATATTTGCTCTTTCTTCGGTCATTGGCTCTCTTTACAATACAGCGTTTTCAACATCAAAGAGTTACTAGATAGCTGGTATGATAGCGCAGGACATTCGGTTAAGTTGAAGATTTTACTAAATATCCGTTACAGCGTTTTTAATATCGAATAGTTACTTGTTGGGTTATACCATTTTGCAAAGCACAGACACACAGGATAGTTTGAATGAGTGTCCTTTATTATTTTCCTTTGTTAAGAAAAAACGCTGTACATGAATGCAAATCGGGACTCCTAGCAGTGAAAAAAATGGCACATAGGCCGTTTTGACGGTCAAAAAAAGACGTTGCCAAAACGACGGAACACGCCTGTTGCGCCCTACCGCGTTGAGGGAAGCCCATAGGTGCATTATTATACGCGTTTAAATGATTGGTTGGCATACATTTCTGCAAAAGGTATGTGAAGCATAGAGAAATCTTGATATACAGCATTTTCATCTTAAAAATATACATAAAACAGACATTCCGTTAAACCTTCAGGTTAACCGAATAACTTGTGCTATCATACCCACTACCAAGTAACTCTTTGATGTTGAAAATGCTGTATTAGCAATATTTTAAAGATGAAAACGCTGTAACTGTAAAAACAAGATTAGAGGGACCCCATGCACAAACCCATTAGAGTTCCGATATTCAATCCCCCCTGCCCCCTTTTTGCAAAGGGGGGTAGACGTTTATGGAAATTTCCTAAACTCCGACCCTCTTGCAAGTTCCCACTCATTACGGGAAGGTTCACGGCTATTACAATTTTTGCATTATTAACGCTGCTTCTACCTGCCTGTTCCCAACAGCGACCCCCACAGCCTGAGCCATGGTATCAGGCAGTAAGCGTCAAACCTTACGATGACGTGCTGGCAGAATTGGAACTGGCGATAACCGAGAACAACTTCCGCATTACCGGGCACAACCACATCGGCAGTGTAATCAGGCAGCGGGATAATGTGGCGTTCCCTGACTATGACACCATCCAGTTTTGCAACCTGACCTTGGCCCGGCAGATGTTGGAAATGTCGCCTGCCGCCGTGGCCTACATGCCTTGCAATATTGCAGTGCGGTCTGAAAACGGCAAGGTGGTCATTGTCACCCATCTGCTCCCCACTGATGGACCGGACGGAAAGCTCAATGCATTTTTCAAGGAAATGAACGTGAAGCTAAAAAAAATCGTCGATTTTGCCGCTCAAGATTAGCCATGCGTCCATGTGGAGTATAATTTACAGACAATCAGTCACACAAGAGAGCCCAAAATGTCCGTTCGATTTAATATTGTGCTATCCGATGACCTGAACCGTGAAATCGACCGTGTTGCACGGGAAAGCGAATCCAATAAAAGCGAAATTCTCAGGAAAGCCTAAGACCATGAAACTGAACCCTATCTTAATGTTAATCCTAGCTTCTGCCTTTCTGGCCGCTTGCGCCTCCGCCCCAAAACAACAAGCAGCCCCCCCTGCAACGCAAGCGTCTTCGACCCCTGCCGCTCCAGCCAACGACTTCCCAACGTTGACCAGGGTCGAATATGTATTGAGTTGCATGCAGGAGAAGGGCGGAAGAAATTATGACAACCTCTACCATTGTGTCTGTGCCGTGGATAAAATTGCGGCGAAGATTTCACATGAGGAGTTTATGCAAGCGCAAACTTTTGAAACTAATAAGAACCTTGCCGGCGAACGAGGCGGGGTTTTCCGCGATCCGCCACAATCTAAGGTGCTTCGCGACAAGTTGAAGGCGGTGAACGATGAAGCTGTCGCGGCCTGCTTCCCCAATGGCGGCAAAGTGTCCTCCCCTAAAACGAAATAGCCCCCATGTGGAAATTTAACTTATTAGCCGCCACCCGCACGGTCGAAGCGACCATGCCTTTCATGCTTTATCGGCTGGCCGTTTGCCTGGGCGTTGCGTTCGCTTGCCTGTTTGCAGCCTTGGCAGGTGCAGGCACATTCATCGCCTTTGCCTCTTTTTCAGCCAAGCCGGGCAGCATCGCAAATTTTGGCGCATTGGCCGGAATTAGTGTCTTGGCGTTTTTTCTCTATCGCTACCGGGCCAGCCTGTTTTTTAACATCAAGGCCGGTCATTTGGCCTTGCTGGCGGAACTCACCTTGGGAAAGAAGCTGCCGCAAGGCAAGCAGTTGATCGAACTGGCTAAACAGCTTGCCTCCCAACGATTCCCCAACGCGGCGGATTTCTTTGAGATTGATGAGGCAGTCCAACAAGTCTTGTATGCATTGCCGACCAAACATTGCCCGTACATAGGTCAACAGGCCAATAAGAATTTGGCCAAGCTCTTGGGCGCGTTGGCGGGATGGTTCGCGCAAACCGGAAGCCAGGGTCTGCTTGCCTTGAGTTTTGTAGCGAAAGAAACCAACCCTTGGGAATCTGCAAGGTCAGGGCTCGTGTTGCATCTAAGGCATTTCGATTTGCTGTCGAAAAGTCGCTTGTACCTGCTGGCCTTCGAGTTCATAGGGTTGCTTATAGCCTATGTGGCGATGCTATACCCTGTGGACAGCGCAGTGTCGTTGCTGCCTGTGGATGTCGGCGTTTGGCGCTATGGGTTCGCACTGATATTCGCATGGAGTCTTAAGGTTGCCTTCCTTGAACCCATTGCCACAACGGCATTGGCAGAGTTGTATTTTAATTTGGCAAAACAAGAGGGGGGCGTAAGCGAGAAGGAAATCAGTGAACTTGTTTCCTGTTCCGAGGCTTTTAACAAAATCGTGGAAAGATCTGTTTAACCTATAAGATATCGATTTTTACGTTTGCGTAACTATTGCTTACTTACTTATTATACGTCCATGTCGGCAAAGGGTTGCCGACCTACTGCGTATCCAGAACTGTAGGGCGGCTTCCAAGTCAGTATACTTCAAATTTCAAAATCCAAACTGTCCTGATCCGATTTGGGTTGAGTATAAGATTGTAATAGCTTGACCAAGTCCTCCACGACTATATTTTCAGCGTCGAGGATCAAACTGCCCTCCCCTGCCTCGGGTTGGGCATTTTCCAATGCACAGATGCAAATCAGTCCTGCCTCGTTGAGTTGGCGGGCAACTAATACAGCCTGCCTACCAAGAGAATCATCATCCAGCACCGCACTGGCATAACCTAAGTCAAACAGGCTCCGATCCAAGCGATAGGCGGTGTTTAGCCGCTTGTCGCCAGTCAGCCACACGGTAATGGGTTTTTGATTGAAACGGGCTGCACGTTCTTCATTGCTCACTTTTCGGGCCATGTCGCCCTGTTCCGCCCTGCCGACGATCATACCAGCGCCAACGGTGACGTTAGTGAGGCGGTCTATCAGGATGAATGAACCGGTTCCCTTGCACAGTTTGTAGGAATCAAAAGCGGCAAGAGCGCTTAGCGCCACTTCGCAACGGCCAATTTCATTCAGACCGAGTTGACGTGCTTCATGCCGCTCCAAGGTATTGACATCAGTACGGGAAAGGATGCGCGAGATGGAACCTGTGACCGTTTTGGTAGCCATCTTGAGGTAATACTGTCTGCCCGGATTGAGGGGTATTTCCGTCATCCAAACAATATCGGCGACAAAACGCGTGTCCACCCAAGGCAAATCGTCTGGTTTCGCCAACATGTCCCCCCGGCTGACATCGATTTCATCCACCAGCGTAATGGTAACTGCCTGGGGAGGGAACGCCTGTTCCAATTCGCCGTCTTGGGTGACGATGGCCTTGACCCTGCTCGCCTTACGGGAAGGCAAAGCCATGATGGCATCCCCCTTCTTCAGAACCCCGGCTGCCATCGTGCCGCTAAAGCCACGGAAATCCAAGTTTGGGCGATTGACCCACTGCACCGGGAAGCGGGCATTGGTGAAATTTTGGGCATCGGCGACTTCGATGTTGTCCAGCAGGTCCATCAACGGCTTGCCTTCGTACCAAGGCATTGCGTCACTGCGATTCACCACGTTATCGCCTTTGAGTGCCGAAAGCGGGATAAACTGGACATCATGTAACTCCAATGTTTCGACAAAGGCCAGATAGTCCAAGCGTATCTTATCAAACACCGATTGGCTGTAATCCATCAAATCCATCTTGTTTACTGCCACTAAAATATGCTTTATGCCCAATAACGAGACGATAAAGCTGTGTCGCTTGGTCTGGGTCTGTACACCGTAACGGGCATCAATCAGGATGATGGCAAGGTCGCAAGTTGATGCCCCTGTAGCCATGTTGCGGGTGTACTGCTCATGGCCTGGCGTATCGGCGATGATGAACTTGCGTTTGGCTGTGGAAAAGTAACGGTAAGCCACATCAATGGTAATACCCTGCTCGCGCTCGGCCTGTAGGCCGTCCACCAAAAGGGCCAAGTCGATATCGCCGCCTGTCGTGCCTGATTTCAGGCTGTCTTTCTGGATGGCGGCCAATTGATCCTCATAAATCATCTTGGAGTCGTGCAACAAACGTCCGATGAGGGTACTCTTGCCGTCGTCGACATTGCCGCAAGTAAGGAAGCGCAAAAGATCCTTTTGTTCATGTTGGGCTAGGTAGGAGTGAATGTCGGTGCTAATGAGGTCGGATTGATGTGACATGTGGAATGGAATCTAGTTTTGAGGATTGTTAATTGTTTACTGGCAAACTGTCGTTTTATATCACATTTCTGCCCCTAATATCACTGCCATAAACACGTTTGATCCAGTGAGTCATGATGGGTATGCCAAGAATAAGATGAGGATAATAGGAAATAAGACGCCAGATGATGGCCAGACTTAACGCCAGACCCGCTGGAACTAAATCCTTAAACAACCAAGAGAATCCCAATTCAGCTATGCCGGCACTGCCGGGGGTGGGCGAGACGGTCATGACAAGCCAAAGCACAGACTGCCTTCCGGCAACCAAAACATGATCGAACAACTCCATTTTGCGGTCTGAAAACGCTGCGAGAACGCAATTTAACACCAAATACCGCCCACACCAAGCCAGCGCAGTCGCCAACCAAGCCTTGAACCACCAAGCTGTTGAACGATCACGTAGATCGCGGGATGCGACCAATAATTCGTTGGCTATGTGCAAACCTTCGGCTCGCCAGCGATGCGTGAACCGTAACATCAGTAACTTGGTAAGCCACCAATTGATCAAACTTGGGGCCACAAACAGAGCTGCGACTAAAAACGCCACATACAAAGCAATACCGGTCCATGCGGTCCAAAACGCATTGTAAACACTTGTCCCCAACATCTCCGAAGGGATAAGTTCCAGCGGGGCAAATATTTCCCGTTGCGGGATAACCATGCTCACTAAAAGGGGGATGCTGATGTAAAATGCCTGGTCGAAAAATAGGACTGTGAAAACAATGGCAGTGCTTCGCCCTAGGCTTATTCCTTCCCGGTTAAGCATGAACATCGCAACCGCCCCGCCACCCACCATGGATGGCGAAACGGCGGCAAAAAAATTCCACAACATGATGACCTCGAAACAGCCCCACCATCCGACTTTTCCGTCAGTTAAGATGCGCAACTGCCAGATGTAGCCAAATTCGCGTACCCCCATCATCAACAGCCCCAGCAGCAGCCACAGAACGGTGCCGATTGTCCATTCCATGCGACCGAGCAAATCTCCAAGGGTTTGACCATTTTTTGTCAATTCATGGTAGACAGTGAAAAACACGAATACCAACCCAAATAAAACCGGCAGCAAAACCCTTTCTGGGCTGAACTGCTTAAGGACAGAAGATGCGGGGGTTTCTGGTGATTCGGCAATTCTCAGGTTTTTGTCGTGCATCTTAGTTTAGGCGTGACGAACATCGCGTCCCCGTAGCTGAAAAAGCGGTATTCCTGTTTGACAGCATGGCGGTAGGCGGCCATCGTTTGTTCAAAGCCGGCGAAGGAGCAGACCAAGGTTAACAAGGTGGACTCCGGCAAATGGAAATTGGTCAGCATGGCATCTACACATTGGAACTGGAAGCCAGGGCGTATAAAAAGCTGCGTATCCCCTCTAAATGGCCGCAATTCGCCGGATAATGAAGCACTTTCCAACGTCCTCACGACGGTAGTGCCAACCGCCACCACTCGACCGCCTTTAGCCTTTGTCTCGTTGATTTTTTCAACTGCAAGTTCACCCACCTCGCAAAATTCCGCATGCATACGATGTTCGTCGAGATTTTCCACCCGCAGGGGTTGGAATGTCCCGCTACCCACATGCAAAGTCAGATAAACCTTGTCCACCCCCATGGCTTCCAATCGTGCCAGCATGGCTTCGTCGAAATGCAGTCCGGCAGTCGGTGCGGCCACAGCACCTGAGTGACGGGCGTAAACCGTCTGGTAACGTTCCCGGTCCTCCGCACCATCCGTATGTTCAATATAGGGCGGCAAAGGGATATGTCCAACAGTGTTCAGAATCTCAGCAATATCCAACTTGGGCGACTCCAGTCGGAATAGATCATCCTCCCTTCCTGTTACAAACAGTCGATGACCGCCATCAATCAGCAATTCTGTCCCCGCCGTCGGTGATTTGCTGGCGCGGACATGGGCTAGGGCATGGCGATTGCCCACTATGCGTTCGATTAAAATCTCAATTTTACCGCCGCTGGATTTGTGTCCATAGAGACGGGCCGGAATCACCCGTGTGTCATTGAAAACCAGCAGGTCACCGGGTCTGAGCAATGAGGGAAGGTCGGCGAACATCATGTCCTGTAATGCGCCAGTATCGCCTTCCAACTTCAACAACCGGCTGGAGGAACGCTCCGGCAAGGGAGCTTGGGCGATCAGGCGTTGCGGCAGGTCGTAGTAAAAATCGCTTTTTTTCACTCTATTTATTTAAGGCTTCTTTATTCAGCAACAATCATTCCGACTATAACGCCGTCATTCCGGCAGGGATGCCGGAATCCAGCGTCCAGGGATGGCAAGCTTCAAGTTACGAAAAGACTTGTCGACAGGCGCGATTAAAAGTGATGCGGGAGTGCAAGGCTTGCCTTGCGATGGCGCGAGCAAGCAAGGCAAGCCTTGCACTCCAAGCGTATTTTCAAACGCCGGACAAGATTCGTGTGCATCACTTTTAATCGCACCCCTTGTCGTCAGCTTGAAGCTTCTCGTCCATGTGACATGATACCTGCATCCCTGCCGGAATGACGGCTTAATCGGCTTGGTTGGAATTATGCTGAACGACAAGCGCATAGTACGGATACGAAAAAAACATAAGCAAAGATTTTTCTTTACGTTGCGTCGTTGCGCCTTTGCGTGAGACCGCTTTTTGCTTCTCTCATTATATGAATTAGCCGAACAACTAGGCAAAGATTTTTTGCCTCACGCAAAGGCGCAACGACGCAACGTAAAAGAAGTGCAACTACGATTTTAGAAATACCTCTGGTTCGATATTAGCTTGCCTTAGAATTGCACGCAATGTCCCTTCCGGCAAATCGCCCGGATGGTTTGGAATTGTGGTGTAGCGCATACTTGATGGATTGAACCAAACCTCATGGCTACCTGCCGCTTGCCGGTCGAATTGAAATCCAAGCTTTCTAAGTCGTCGGATTATTTCCCGGTAACGAAATCCAGACAATCTGCCCACTTAACTACCAATGACCAGTGGATAGTCGAAAGACTCACCGACGGTGAGCAATGGAATATCGGCACACCGTCCGGCTTGGGCTTCTAATAATTTCCGGGCGACATCGCGGGCAATTTCCAAAGTTTCTTGCAAGGTGCGACCTTGTGCGACCAAGCCTTGAATATCATCACTGGTCGCAAGATACACACCTTCCGGCAGATGTTCTATATGTAAATTGACTATTAATTCCATGAGATGGCTCCTATTAAGTGAGGTGCTTTTTTTCACAATTCTATACAGGAATCTTAAATCCTAAATTTCCAATATCCGGGTGATTGCCGCAAATGGATTACTGCGATTATCTCAATAGATTCATGTCGAATACGATAAATCACAGCATATGGGAAATGGGGTAGCTTGCATTTCCGCATATTGTCCTCTATTTTACGATAGAGGTAAGGACTACGGGCAATTCGTGATGCCGCATCTTCTAAATTTTCGAGGAATCTTTTTCCCAGGCCAGATTGTTTATTTTGATAAAATGCAGCAGCGGCATCTGCTTCTCGTAAAGCCTCCTCATTCCAAAATAAAATCATCAGGCGTATTTGCCTCTTAGCTGCTGCATCACTGTATCATGATCGACTAGTTTGTCGGTCCCGTTGTCAATTGCGGCACAACGCCTGTGTATTTCATCCATCCATTCCTGCGAAATAGGAAAATCTTCCTCAAAGTCTAAGGTTTCAAGTAAAGTTTCAGCAATTAATGCCCGTGCTGCTGGTTCTAATTGCAGGGCATCATCAATTATTCGTTGAGGGTCGGGTTGCATAGGGTTTTTTTGACTTAGTTTTTTGGAAATACGAGGCCGGACGGGGTTTGTAACCCCGTCCGCACCGTTTGGAGGCTGCCACATCGCACATAACGTAAGCGACGAGGTTACAAACCCCGCCGCGCTTCGTAATTTGTTTATTATTCAAGTGTAGGTGTAGTTTTAGCATCAGCCCCCTTGGGATAAACGAGTCTCCATGAGAATGGAATAACTATACCCGATATAAGTAACACAGACAGTATATTGTACCAGACAACTTTATCAAGTCCGAGAGCATCATTCAAGAATTTAACAAATAAATTAAAAAATAAGAAGTTAACAAACCCTATAACTATTACCGTTTCCCTTTTTAACGGGATTATTTTAGAACTCTGTGTTGAATAAAATTCAAGCGAAAGAGCACAAACCATTGTTGGCAAAGCTAAAGCAAATGCTGCCAACAAAAGTATTGCAATTGTTAATAAATTTGATGTAGGTTTTGTAGAATCTTTCACTGCCACTGAACTAATCCCAACAATTCTTGCTTTGGTGTTGAAGATAGGTTGCGCACCGGATGTTATCATCGAAATTGAAATTGTGTCATTGGGATTCCATAATGTAGATTTTAGTTTGATTACATGATTATCATAAGTAATATCAGGTTCAATATCTTCGGGCGATTTTTTTGATATTTGAGCGCGTATGATGTTTATGGCTGAACCCACATGAACCTCTAATGGAGCTTCAAAGTCGTTTGTCGTTATTGGCTTACTGCCGTCATTTATTATTTCAATAACAGAAGAAAATGGTTGGCTCACAGGTTTCCCTTCAACCGATATTTCCAAACCTGAAACTGATTCCTTTGGTGATGGTTGTAATGAAACTTGAGACACAACCATTAACGACAGCGACTTGCTTTTTTGGTCAATATTAGCCAGCCAAAATGGACCAAGTACACTGGCAATTCCAACTACCAACGTAACGTAGAATCTCCAATCTTGAAGTAGGCGTTTTAGCATAGATTATAGATTTAATCCATTTCAGATATTTTTTCGGATTTAACCTTAAAAAAAACCAACAAAGCAACCAACCCCCCAATCACTAACCAATCTCCGAAACGGATATACGGCGTGGACCCCGACATAGGCGTGATTTCCGCTACAATCACCGCTTGTTGAAACATCGGGGCTTGAGTGATTATCTGGCCTCTGGGCGAAATGACGGCAGTGATACCCGTATTGGTGGCGCGTAGCAAATAACGCCCGCTTTCCAATGCCCTCATGCGGGCCATCTGGACATGTTGATGGGGAGCCATGGAGTTGCCGAACCAAGAATCATTGGTGACATTGACTAAATAGCCAGCTTGCGGCAATGCGTCGCGGGCTTCATGACCGAACACGTCTTCGTAACAAATGGAGGCCGCTATCGGATAACCCGCCGCTTGTATCGGTTCTTGGCCTTCCTCGCCTCGGGTAAAATCGGACAAGGGGATTTCCAATATATTCAGCACCCATCCAAACACATGCCTAAAAGGCAGGTATTCGCCGAATGGTACTAGATGGCGCTTGAAATACTTGCCGGGGTTTTCGGTCACACTGACCATGGCATTGTAGTAATGCCCAATGGTCATGTCATACCATGGTATCCCGATAATTAGGTCGGTATTATGGGGTGCGGCTTCCTTCCTGAAATCGGCAAGCCAAGTGTCCTTGACCTGGTGGTAATAAGCGGGAATTGCAGTCTCAGGCCAGACGACCAACCGGGCATCCCAGTGCGAGCGGGTCATCCCTGCGTAAAGTTCCAAAGTGGCTAGCTGGAATTCGGGCTGCCATTTCTGGTTTTGCGGGATGTTGCCTTGCAACAAGGCAGCTTTAAACGGTGGCCCAGCCGGTTGCGTCCACTGAATGCGGGCCAACCAGGCACAACTGACAATGATAATTCCAATGCTCATCATTGCCCCGCGCCTCTTCCAATCGCTGCGGTCCAGCACCGACAGGCCAAGCCCTGCCAGCAGCGCGACGGTCAAGCTTACGCCGTGGACACCGAATAGGGGGGCAAGCCCTTGGCCCAGTGGCGTTTCCACTTGGCTAGAGCCGACTTGCAGCCAAGGAAAATCGGCGATGAACCAACCCCTAAGCCATTCAAAAATCACCCAAGACGCCGGAAAGGCAACCAGCAGTTTGATGTGTTTCCCTCTGCCACCGAACAAGCGAACCGCCAACCAGCCAGCCAGTCCAGGGTAACATGACAAAATCAGCACGAACAACGCAGTCAGCCCACCCGCCTCCAATGCACTGGCCCCGCCATAATCGTGCATGCTGTTATAGACCCAAGAAATGCCAACCCCAAATTGTGCCATGCCGAACAAGTAGCCGCGGGCGAGGGCTTGCAACGGCGTGGCGTTTAACCAAGAGGCAAACAACAGAAACAGGCAAACGGGGGCCAGCCAAGACCAGCCGAAGGGAGCGAAGGCCAGTGGCAGCAGCAAACCGCCAAGCAAGGCTAGAAGATAAGGGATTAACCTGCGCATAGAAGTATCTGGTATTTATATTGCATTAAGTGTCCCTCTGCATTGAGGATACTTTGAACAACCCCAGAATTTCTGGCCTACATTATTACCTTTTTTAGAATCCCTTAATATCATAGGGTGTCCACAAAGTGGGCAGGATTTGCGCATTTGTTTATCATTGACAATAGACTTCACATGCTTGACATGTTTGAAATGTGTTTTCAATGATGGTAGAAGCCTGTTGGATTCAATTTTAGCAATAATATTTACCACTTCAACCGGAAAAAACAAAATATCACGCTTTGACTTGACGAACCTGATAAAACCGCCAGCATAGGTTACGTTATCAGGCATGTCAGTCTTAAACGTGCAGTCACCGACAAATACAATAACAGAATGTATTTGGTTGCTACTTAAACCAAGTAAGGACTCCAAAGTTCTTGTGTGCTTGTAATTTTGATGTAAGGGATTTTGGAATTTACTGGTGTGCTTGTATATTTTTTGTGTCCATGTAGGCTGGTTTTGGTTACCGAAAATCCATCCCTTCATATTCTTCGTTTCAACTACAAACAGACCATATTTTGAGACAATAATATGATCAATCTGCGTGGTTCCATCTTTCGTTGGCAGTGTTACATTTCTTATTGGGTGGTACTCTTGTTTATTGAGAAATAGCCAGATGGCAAGATTCACCATCGCTTCACCTATCAACCCTTTAAACCAAGGAGATTTTAATATACCAATGAATAATAGAATTGGTATAAAATACCAAAGTAAAAATACTTGTTTAAGTAATGGTGTGAAATCCATGCTGACAATTCTTCTTGTAGTATTTCACAGATGTCACGCACCGTAGGCCGGAATAAGCCCGTTTACGGGCGTTTCCGGCAAGAGCATCAGCAGGGCAACTGCGTCTTACTTCGCCGGAAACGCCCACTGGGGTGGGCTTATTCCGGCCTACGTCTGGCATCATGCGTAACATCAGTTATTTCTTTTGATGTTGAAAACGCTTTAACTCTAGTCCCCCGCATAATCTTCGCCTGCGCCGTGTTCTGGAAGTATCACTAGCTTCAGCAAATGAACCCGCCGATTGTCGGCATGTAACACCACGAAACGAAAGTTACCGAAATCCACCTTCTCCCCTCGGCTAGGCAGATGGCCCAGCTTGTGGACAATCAGGCCACCCACCGTGTCGAACTCCTCGTCGCTGAGATCGGAATTAAAATACTCGTTGAAATCGTCGATGGGGGTGAGTGCTTTGAGGGTGAATTCTTGGGCACTTTTGCGAAAAATATATTCCTCCTCGCCAAAATCGTGTTCATCCTCGATATCGCCAACGATCTGTTCCAACACATCTTCAATCGTCACCAGCCCTGCCGCCGCGCCGTATTCGTCAACGACGATGGCCATGTGGCTGCGGGTGGCACGAAACTCGCGTAGTAACACATTTAAGCGTTTGCTCTCGGGTACAAACTGGGCGCGGCGCATAATATCCTTGACTAGCAAGGCGCGGTTTTTCATGCTGTGTCCAAGCAGATCCTTAACGAGAAGGACACCTACCACCTCGGTACGGTCCTCGCCGATGACCGGATATCGGGAATGGGCGGATTCGATGACCAAGGGAAAGATGTTCTCCAGTTCCGCATCCTGCGGAACCACCACCATTTGTACACGCGGTATCATGACATCGCGCACACGCAGTTCAGAGAACTGCATCACGCCTTCTATCATGGAGAGAGCCTCGGGGTCGATGACATGGCGCTTTTGCGCGTCACGCAGGAAAACCAACAGGTCTTCGCGGTCTTCTGGTTCTCCGGTCAAAAACAGCCCAAGCCGCTCCAGCCAACTGCGATGTTCTCCGGGGTGTTCCTCGCTCATCATGACTCCGTCTCTTCGTAAGGGTTGGGAAATCCCAACCCGTTCATTATGGCAATTTCTTCCGACTCCATTTTGACAGCCTCATTTTCTTCAATATGATCGTAACCTTGTAAATGCAATACACCATGAATTACCATGTGTGCCCAATGGGCATGAAGGCTTTTGCCTTGCTCTTTGGCCTCCCGTTCGACGACAGGTGCGCAAATTAGAATGTCACCCAAAATGTCTGTCGCCATGCCGGGAGGTGCTTGGAATGGAAAACTCAAAACGTTGGTAGGGCCATGCTTTCCGCGAAATTGCCCATTCAAATCGGCACTTTCCTTTTCATCAACCACGCGGATGACAATTTCCGCATTTTGCTTTCTGGTTGCGGCCACAGCCCAATGGGTGAATTGTTGTGAGGAAGGAACGGCAGTGGATGCACTAGCATTTTGCAACTCAACGTGAATCATGGGTCCGCTCGTAAGCCTCGTAGGCAGAAACAATGCGCTGAACCAGAGGATGGCGCACGACATCCTGGGCGGTGAAGAAGGTGAAGCTAATCCCTTCAACCTCCCTTAATACGTCAATCACTTGGCGCAGGCCAGACTCTTTATTGCGGGGCAAATCCACTTGGGTAATGTCGCCGGTGACTACTGCTTTGGAACCAAATCCGACACGGGTCAGGAACATTTTAATTTGTTCGACGGTGGTGTTCTGGGCTTCGTCAAGGATAATGAAGGAATCGTTAAGCGTCCTTCCGCGCATGAAAGCCAAAGGGGCCACTTCGATGATGTTACGTTCCATCAGCTTGGCGACCCGTTCGAAGCCAAGCATTTCGTAAAGTGCATCATAAAGGGGACGCAAATAAGGATCGACCTTCTGGGCCATGTCGCCCGGCAGGAACCCCAATTTTTCACCGGCTTCCACGGCTGGTCGCGCCAAAATCAGCCGCCGCACTTCCTCGCGCTCAAGGGCGGCCACAGCGCATGCGACAGCCAAATAAGTCTTGCCTGTGCCAGCCGGGCCTACACCGAAGTTGATATCGCATTGCTGAATGTTTTTCAAATACTTCTGTTGATTTGATCCACGCGCTCTTATGATGCTACGCTTTATCCTGATCAGACCCGATTCTTCTTGAGTTTCTTCCGTAACGGCAAGCAGTGAGTCCAGATTGGACTCTTGTAAAGTCAAATGCACTCTTTCGGGACTAATAATTTCATTGACTGCCGCATCGAACAGATTATGGATGATCAGAGCAGCCGCCTGAGCCGGTTTGGCCGAACCAATGATTTGGAAGTGGTTGCCGCGATTGGCAATTTCAACTCCCAGTCGACGTTCAATGTGGCGCAAATTTTCATCGAACTGCCCACAAAGGCTGGCGAGCCTCTCGTTGTCATCCGGCTCAAGGGTGAATTGCAAATTGTTAGGATGGCTTGGCAAGTTATGCTGATACTATGTTGGAAGAAGTGGATTGCGTCGGGATGTCGATGGGTTCGTTGACCAATCGTCCACGCAAGGAGTTAGGCAGGGCCTCGGTAATCGACACATCGACAAATTGTCCCACCAGCCTTGGGGAACCGGTAAAATTGACCACCCGGTTATTTTCGGTGCGTCCGCTCATTTGAGCGTAATTTTTTTTCGAGACGCCCTCCACCAAAACCCGTTGTGTGGTGTTGACCATGTTCAGGGAAATCCCCGCAGCCATGGCTGCAATTCGGCTTTGCAAGCTTGAGAGGCGTTCGCGTTTGCGTTCGATACCCACATTGTCTGGCATTTCCGCAGCCGGCGTACCCGGCCTAGCACTGTAGATGAAGCTGAATGAATGGTCAAACCCCAAGGTTTCAATTAGGCTCATGGTTTCCCCGAAATCCTCGTCAGTTTCGCCTGGGAAACCGATGATGAAGTCCGAAGACAGGCTAATATTGGGCCGGACTTCGCGCAGACGGCGGATTTTGTCTATGTAGTCCTCGCGGGTATGGCCGCGTTTCATCAAAGAAAGTATCCGGTTACTGCCGCTTTGCACCGGCAAGTGCAAATGGTCTACCAACTGGGGAATCTCAGCGTAAGCTTCGATCAGACTGTCGGAAAACTCAACCGGGTGGGATGTGGTATAGCGGATGCGGTCTATGCCTTCAATGGCCGCAACATGATAAAGCAACAGGGCAAAGTCGGCTACATCCCCATCACTCGACTCGCCGCGATAGGCGTTGACATTCTGCCCAAGCAGGTTGACCTCGCGTACACCTTGCCGGGCAAGCACGGTAATCTCCGCCACCACATCATCTAACGGACGACTGACTTCCTCGCCCCGTGTGTAAGGCACCACGCAAAAGGTGCAATATTTACTACAGCCTTCCATCACCGAGACGAAAGCCTTCACACCCTCTGCTCGTGGTTCGGGAAGGGCATCGAATTTTTCTATCTCAGGGAAGGAAATATCCATGACCGGTCCGTGTCCACCAAGCGCTTGGTCGAGTAAATGCGGCAGGCGATGGAGGGTTTGCGGACCAAACACAATATCCACAAAGGGAGCGCGTTTCTGCAAAGCCTCCCCTTCCTGGCTGGCCACGCAACCACCGACGCCAATCACCACCTCGGGCCGTTTTTCCTTCAAAGGCCGCCAACGGCCTAGTTCGGAAAAGACTTTTTCCTGGGCTTTTTCGCGGATGGAACAGGTGTTGAGCAGCAACACGTCGGCTTGGCTCGGGTCACTGGTGAGTTCGTAGCCATGGGAGGCTTGAAGCACGTCCCGCATCTTGGCGGAATCGTATTCGTTCATCTGGCAGCCGAACGTTTCGATATACAACTTTTTGGGCATATAAGGTAAAGCTAGAATCCTTAATAAGGTGTTGCTGTCATTCTACCAGTTCTATTTGAATTCAACCAAATACTTGGCCCTTGGGTGCGATTAACTGATGATATACAACCGTACAGATGTAGCCCGGATGAAGCCGCTTGCGGCGTAATCCGGGAGAACTTGCCAAAACCCGGATTGCGCCGCAAGCGGCTTCATCCGGGCTACAAAACTTAGCGTTTTTCGAGCAGGGTTAGTTCCATTTCACTAAATCCCGCCAGCCTGCGCAGTTCCCAATTGAATGGGCCTCTAGCCTGACCTTTCATGTGGCGGTCGATCAGAGCGAAATATTCATCTTCCGATGCCAGCCCGCGCCGGTCACAAATCCACTGGAACCAACGCGAACCTAGCGCAACATGTCCAACCTCGTCGCTCAATATGCATTCTAAGATTGTAACACTGTCATTATCCCCGATGTTTTGCAGTTTGACTATCATGCCTGGTGTCACGTCCAAGCCGCGTGCCTCCATGAATCGCGGCACTAGGGCCATTCGTGCCAACACGTCGTAAGCGGTTTCGGTGGCAATCCCCCACAGGCCGGCATGAGCGGGTAAATCGCCGTAGTCCGCACCAAAGTCTCTGAGTCTTTCGCGCAACATGGCGAAATGCTGCGCCTCCTCCTCTGCCACACTCAACCAGTCCAGGAAATACTGTGTCGGCATTTCCCTAAACCGATAAAGATGATCCCAAGCCAATTGGATGGCACTGAATTCAATATGGGCCACCGCGTGGAGCAAAGCCACTTTGCCCTCCGTGCTAGTCAGCTTGCGCTTGGGGAGTTCACGGGGATCGACCAGAATGGGCCGTACTGGAAACCGGGCGGCTTCGGTCGGCAGGGGAGGGCATAGCTCCGTTTCCAGGTTCAATCCGCCTAGTAGATGGAAACGCCAAGCTTCGTGCGTGAGGCTTAGTTTGGTTTCGACATCGGGGGAAGTGAGGATTTGTTCGGCGAGGGAGAAGAGGTTGGGCATTACAGGGTTTTCAGTTTCGAGAGTTGAAAAAAAAACTCACAACAAACCTTGCCGTTGTGCCTCGTGCCAAACAAAAGGTGAGGTTCTCTTTAGGAAGGGTGCGGATATTTCCTTTCGCACATAATCACAGAAATGTTTTCTTCGAGCTTCGTTGTTTATCCCATTATCCAATTTCAGCCTGCGAATTGTTGTTTCGGCATCGTCAAAAAGTTTTCTATCCTGCATTTCGAGATTCTGATTGACATAAATAAAGCCTGTAATCAAATTAAGCTGAAACACGTTTTCAGGCAAGTCAAATGGATCAAGGACATCATCGAAAGCCCATTTCCTTGCATTCATCGCCAAGCAAGCTAGACGATAATTGCTCCATTCATAAACCAAATAGGCTTCGCTAGTGGATTTGGCGACAAAATGATCCGCCGATGCCGCACCTGTCGCCCTTTCAATATAAATTGCCAAATAGGCGCAAACGCCGCCATACTCTTGATGCAGTTCATCGAGACAGTCTCTCCAAAAGGCTCTGGGTTCAGTCTTATCGGGTAAAGGCTGGTTATTGGGAAAACCATTTCTTTGTAACCAAGCCTGCCCTGGCTGCCTTACTTTTTTATCAAAGCTAGTCGGCTCGGGTTGCGGTTGGATAGGAATCATTCCAGCCAGCCTTTTTTTTCTGCCACATATCGCCAATTGATCCAAAACGGGTCGGTGTCGCCAAGAACACCAGCCAGTTTCTTATGTAATGCCTGAGCCTCTGCTTTGCCAAATTGTGGGTTGACCATCGCATTCGAGGCTTCTTCCAAAGTCTGTTCAGCATCAAGGGACCGTCCACTTTTAAGATCGAAAGCCTCGCTCATCAGCCAATTTGACACATCGCCATGGCGTTGCCATATTCGGCGGGTCAATTCTATTTTGGATTTTTCGCCATTAGTCACTAAATCTAAATCAAACCAAGCATCCAAGGACGAATCAAATTTTGACTCTACTGAGGCCATAACCAAGGGAGAATGGGTAGTTGTGATTACTTGCACTTGGGCGGATTTAGAATGAGAAATATACAATCCTTCTATTATGGTAGTGACTACTATGAATAAGGGAATAAGCACTGAACGTTGCCAACTCGGATGGAGATGGGTCTCGATTTCGTCCACAAGAAAAATGACTTGATTAGAAACATTGATGCCCAACAGTGAGCAAGCCAGCATATGTTCTTTCCATACCCATACCAACAAATAAGCTAACGCAATAATCCTACGAACGCCGGCTGATGCATAAATAACAGGGACTTCTTCGCCATTAGGCATTTTCAACGTTGGAATATCTCGTACATCGCTTATACTAACTCTTGTCAGATAACCAATTCCAATTAATTCATTTGAAGGAGACAAAGCCTTAATTATTGTTTTCAATAACCCAAAGTTTGAACTGTTTTCTCTTTGCCATGAAGCCCAGTCACGTATCAAACCATTGCACAGCCATTCCCCTTTTTCCCCCTGCAAACCATCCCATACCTGTTTAGGGCTGAAAACATAAGCTGGCTGGCGTTCCTGCACGTCAATATTTCCCTGTTTCTTCCAACCATTCCGTGCCGGGTCCCACACGGCAAAGCTGCCATCCACTTGGGCATACAACACTAAGCCCGGATTGGACGGACGACCTGCCGGACCTGTCCATGCTTGTTCCGCATGGTTAAAAGTGCTTTCGTATGATTCTGTCTTTTGGACTTTGCCGGTAAAAGCAAAGTTAATACTAGCTTCTGCACCCGGTTTAGGGCGGGCCATGTATCCAGAGGTGAGGTTGGGATTTAGTTCGGCGGGCCAGCGTCGGGTTAGCGCCCACCAGGCAATATCGAGCAGAAAGCTCTTGCCAAGTCCATTGTCGCCCGTAATGATATTAAGGCGTTCGCCAAGCTCTAGGTTCAATTCGGGTGCAGGCCCGACATTCTTGATGGTGAGGCTTCTCAGCATTGTATTTTATATTGAGGGGGAAGGCCAAAAACCCGTATCCATGATTTGCTCGAAGGCCCAAGGGCAGATTTCCGGGAACTCTTTCAGCCCGGTTTCCTTTGACGCTAGGGCGACAGCGTCGCCCCAAACCACTTCCCACCATTCGGCATCATTCAACTTTGCCTTAAGACTTGGCACTTGTTTCAGGTGCAATTGTATCGCCCGCCGTTGGTTGCGGATGGTGATTTCCCAACTACTGCCCTTTCGGCTTGGCTGAAACTGCCACTTGAGCAAATGGGAAAGCAGTTTCACTAGGCGGTTTGCCAATTCACGTTGTTCACTCTTGCCCACGTCTTCGATTTCCTCGGCAATGTGTTCTATGTCCAGTTTGGAGAATTGACCCTCACGGAGTAGCCTTGCCTGTTCGTTAGCCCAAGCGATCACGTCGCTATCGTAGCTATGCAAATTGGCACTCATTTCATTGCCTTCAAATGATCGTAAGCTAGATTCTTCATATTGACGGTTGGTTTCAAATGTTCAATGACCAATATGATCACACTATCAGCCCTTGCCATGATCCTCCGAATGTAGTTCAACCTCGCCAAAGTAGCGATGGTAAGAAATGATCTTGAGCACTAGCAGCCCATCTTTGGTGACTTGCAACTCTTCGCCAGTGGCCTCGATTTCGCGGAAATAATCACACATGCGGTCTTTCAGCGTGTTTTCGGATATTATTTTCATGGCAGTTCTCTCTATATCCAAATGTTACGTTCATATTTTCACAGGTTCTTTGCCTGGAAAACCCATCTACTGGGAACCTATTTTTTACACCAATGTCAATCAGTATTCCATCAACTATTACCGTACATTTTGGTGAATATTGCCATTGACATCATTGATTTAAACCAACCCAAACCGGGGCGGGAAAAATCCCCTATTCTGTTGAATTAGTTGTTCCATCGTCGTTCCGGCAGGGATTGCCGGAACCCAGTTGCCATGGAGGGCGGCCTAGATTCACCTCCCTGTGTTCTGGATACCGGCAATCCCTGCCGGTATGACGGCTATGTCAACAGTATTGGCGGAAACACCCCGCACCTAGAATCAAGCAAACTCATCCACCTCCGTCTGCCCCGCCTTACTGGCGAACTCGGGCAATTGGTCGAAATTGAGATAGCGGTAAGTCTCCTTCGCCTTGGCATCAATCTCAACCATGTAACTCATGTACTCTTGGGCGCTGGGTATTCGGCCTAAAATGGCGCACACTGAAGCCAATTCGGCGGAAGACAGAAACACCTGTGCATCTTTTCCCAACCGATTCGGGAAATTGCGTGTGGAAGTCGAAACCACCGTGGCATTGTCTGCCACCCGCGCCTGATTGCCCATGCAGAGGGAACAGCCGGGCATTTCCGTCCTTGCCCCGGCTTTCCCATAGGAACCGTAAAACCCTTCTTCTTTCAATTGCGCCTCGTCCATCTTGGTGGGAGGGGCGATCCACAGCCGACCTGGAGTCTGCTTGCCAAACTTCTCTAGCAAATGTCCTGCCGCACGGAAATGGCCAATGTTGGTCATGCAAGAACCTAAGAAAACTTCATCAATAGGGGTATTCGCCACTTCGGACAGTGATTTTACGTCGTCCGGGTCATTGGGGCAGCACAGCAACGGCTCGGTAATCTGATCCAAGTCAATTTCTACAACCTCGGCGTATTCCGCATCCCTGTCAGCCTCAAGAAGAACCGGGTTGGCCAGCCAGTCCTCCATGGCTTTGAAGCGCCGTTGCAGTGTACGCACATTGCCATAGCCTTTCTCGCTCATCCAACGCAATAGCGTCACGTTAGAGCGAAGGTATTCGATGATGGGTTCAGGGTTCAGTTTGACGGTACACCCTGCCGCCGAGCGCTCGGCAGAGGCATCAGCCAATTCAAACGCTTGTTCGATCCTCAAGTTGGGCAATCCTTCGATTTCCAAAATCCGACCCGAAAAGACATTTTTCTTGCCCTTCTTCTCGACGGTCAATAACCCTCTTTGCAGTGCCACATAGGGAATTGCATGGACCAAATCCCGCAATGTGATGCCCGGTTGCATATTGCCCTTAAAGCGCACCAGCACCGATTCCGGCATATCCAAAGGCATCACGCCTGTGGCTGCGGCAAAAGCCACCAAGCCCGAACCAGCCGGAAATGAAATGCCAATCGGGAAACGGGTATGCGAATCGCCTCCCGTGCCGACCGTATCGGGCAATAACATGCGGTTTAGCCAAGAGTGAATGATGCCGTCGCCGGGTCGCAGGGAAACGCCGCCCCGGTTCATGATGAAATCGGGTAAGGTGTGGTGGGTCTGCACATCCACCGGCTTCGGGTAGGCCGCCGTGTGGCAGAAAGACTGCAACACCAAATCGGCTGAAAACCCCAGACAGGCCAAGTCCTTCAATTCGTCCCGGGTCATAGGCCCGGTGGTGTCTTGCGAGCCTACCGTGGTCATATGGGGTTCGCAATAGGTTCCCGGTCGCACACCTGCCACCCCGCAGGCTTTGCCGACCATTTTTTGTGCCAAGGTGTAACCTTTGCCGGAGTCAGTCTTAGCCTGGGCACGAAGAAACACTGTGGAAGCGGACAGCCCCAAGGCTTTGCGAGCACGGTCAGTCAGCGCACGGCCTATGATGAGCGGAATGCGCCCACCGGCCCGCACCTCGTCGAGAATGATATCAGTCTTCAATTCAAACCGGCATAATTCAGAACCCGACTCATGGTTGCGAATGACTCCCTCATAAGAGTGAATGTCGATCACATCGCCCATATTCAGCACGGTCACGTCGCACTCGATGGGCAAGGCTCCTGAGTCTTCCATGGTGTTGAAAAAGATGGGGGCTATTTTGCCGCCAATGCAGACTCCGCCTGCACGTTTGTTGGGGACATGCGGAATATCGTCCCCGGTAAACCATAATACCGAGTTGGTGGCAGACTTGCGCGACGAACCCGTACCCACGACATCGCCCACATAGGCCACGGGGAAACCCTTGGCCTTAAGCTCCTCAATCTGTGCCTCGGCGTTGTGGATGCCTTCACGCGGCACTTTCAGCATCGACTTGGCATGTAGTGGTATGTCCGGGCGTGACCAAGCATCCTGGGCGGGGGAAAGGTCGTCGGTATTGGTTTCGCCGACGACTTTGAACACGGTGACAGTGAGTTTTTCCGGCAGAGGCTGGCGGCTGGTAAACCACTCTGCCTCGGCCCAAGAATTTAACACCGCTTGCGCATGGCGATTGCCAGCTTCGGCTTTTTCTTGCACATCGTGGAAAGCGTCGAACATCAACAAAGTGTGCGACAGCCCCTTGGCTGCGATAGGGGCGAGTTTTTCGTCATCTAGCAATGCAATCAATGGCTGCACGTTATAACCGCCTAGCATAGTCCCCAATAATTCGGTCGCCCTCTCAGGCGAAAGAATTTCTGATTTTGCTTCGCATTTTGCAATGGCTGCGAGAAATGCTGCCTTGACATAGGCGGCTTCATCGACACCCGCAGGAATGCGATCAGCCAGCAATCCCAGCAGGAAGTCTTCCTCACCCTCTGGAGGTTTTTTGATCAAATCCACCAAGGCCGCAGCCTGCTCGGCACTCAAAGGCTTGGGGACCAGTCCTTCCGCCGCCCGTTCAGCAGCTTGTTTGCGGTATTCGTCTAGCATGTCAGTCTCATGGTAACAGTGAAAGATATAATGACGCTTTGCATTCCAATTTCAGCAGGAATCAAGCGATGCCTTACACAACAATTTAGTTGATTAATTACACAGTCTTTTCTAAAGACACTTGAAACAGCGACTTATTTTTATAGCTGGCGGCAAATATAGTTTCCACTTCTTTAATTTCCTTATTTTGCCATTGCCATTGGTATGTTTGGTGCCGATGGATTGACCGTGATACGCTGCTCTCTCGGTGAAACCACCAAATCCATGTCCTCCATCGGGATGGCACCCAACAATACTTGGTCACCCATCACCAAAGCCCCTACAAAACAATCCCGACCCAACATCGAAACTCGCACCGGACCCGCGTATTTGACCAGTCGGTGTGAGCCGTTCGCAGTAACCACCTCACGCTCTTTCAACGCAGTCAGCCTCAATTGCAAGGCGATATGCTCGGGTATGCAAAGATGAGTCGCTCCAGTGTCCACTAGTGCTTCGACGTTTATCTCGTCCTGCTCTGGAAAATAGGGGTTGGCGAGTCTAATATTGTTGTAAATAGTACACATCGCACTAAATCCCCTGCGTTACAGCGTCATTTTCATGTTTAAAAAATAAAGTCCATGGCTTTTTTTGCCGCACTTGCGCAAAATACCCTTAATTTGCGTTTCCATGAATTTTGTTAATTATAAAGCACTAAACACGCCATGACCACGTTCTACTACACCCATCCTAGCTTCCTAACCCACGACACCGGTCCAGGCCATCCCGAGAATGCCCTGCGATTGCGTGCTATCGACACGGTACTGAATCGTTCAGAATTCGCCGATTTGCTCAAAAAGGAAGCGCCCCGCGCCGAAATCGGGCAGGTTTTGCGGGTCCACACCGAGGCTCACGCGAATAATGTATTGGATTCCATACCCGAGTATGGAATCCATTACCTAGACCCTGACACGCCAGTCTCACCCGGTTCAGGGGAAGCAGCCATCCGTGCCGTAGGCGCGGTCTGCGCAGCAGTGGATGCGGTGTTTGCGGGTCATGCCCAAAACGCCTTTTGCGGTGTCCGCCCACCGGGACATCACGCCGAAGCAGGACATGCCATGGGATTCTGCCTATTCAATAATATTGCCATCGCCGCCGAACACGCCAGACAGTGGCACGGCATCCACCGAGTTGCCATCATTGATTTCGATGTTCATCATGGCAACGGCACCCAACACATTTTTGCCGACAATAGGGATGTGCTCTATGCATCCACACATCAAGACCATTGGTATCCTGGAACCGGTTCGGCAAAAGAAACCGGAGTGGGCAACATCTTCAACGCCCCCTTGTCGGCAGGCAGCGGCGGGACTGAGTTTCGCGCCGCCATGAATGGCAAAATCCTACCCGTTATAGACCAATTTAAGCCAGAATTGATCCTCGTTTCCGCCGGTTTTGATGCTCACAAAAACGATCCACTCGGCGCACTCAGGCTAGACGAAGGCGATTTTGCCTGGATCACCCGTGAATTGTTAAACCTCGCAGAAAAACACTGCGGAGGAAAATTGGTTTCGGCTTTGGAGGGGGGTTACAACCTAGAAGCCTTGGGGGAAAGCGTAGGGGCGCATGTGCGGGAGTTGATGGAGTTTAAGTAAGGTTTTCCGTTTAATCCGGGTAAAATTCAGCGGACAAAATTTGCTCATCCAACCAAGGACATCTGCTAGGTAGCTGACCAATATCAATCCCCGTTTCGTCGGCGGCTTTAATCAGCGCATCGCCCCAAACGCCTTCCCACCATTCGGCATCGTACAAATCCGATTTAAGGCTTGGCGTTTTGGTAATACGCCTCGCAATGGCCTTACGCTGTTCTTTTATTGTGCGTTGCCAACTTGAACCACGCCGCCCAGGTTGATGTTGCCATTTCAGCAAATGCGCCAATAACACCGCCATCCGGCTTTCCAATTCGCGTTGTTCGCTTTTGCCCACGTCTTCAATCTCGTCTGCAATGTGTTCAATATCCAAGGCATCAAATTGACCGGCTCGCAATAACCGGACTTGTTCCTGTGCCCAAGCAATCACATCGGTTTCATATGTAATCGTTCCCATACGGTTTACCTCGCCTTAGGATTTGGTTAAATACAACTTCCCGAAAAAAGACAGGACAGGATTGACAGGATAAACAGGATTTACTATTGGCCGGTTCCCAAGCTCCGGCTTGGGAACCCTTATCTTGCAAGCTCCTGCTTGGTCGTTCTTCGGGAAGCTGGAGCTTCAAAAAAACCATTCCCAAGCGGGAGCTTGGGAACGAGCAAAAAATGCTCACGGGTCATAAACTTGGCTTGATGCGGAGAGTAACGCCATACGGCTAGAATCGCCTCAGCCGCAGCCCCGGACGTAATATCCTTTGATGTAGTGGCTTTATCCATGCGCTTGCGACGATAATTGAACCCTAGATCGGTTTCAGCTTGTTGTCGGATTTCCTCCTGAATACCCAATAAGCGTTGGTCGATAATGGATGCATTGATATTGGTCATAGCCCACTCTTCAAACTCGCCTCGATGAACATGTCCAGATCGCCGTCCAACACCGGTTGCGGGTTGCTGGTTTCGACATTGGTGCGCAGGTCTTTAATGCGCGACTGGTCGAGTACATAAGAACGAATCTGACTTCCCCAGCCTACGTCGGATTTCGTCGCTTCCAAAGCCTGCTGGGTCGCCATGCGATTCATCATCTCCAGTTCATAGAGTTTTGACTTGAGCTGCTTCATCGCGGAAGAGCGGTTCTTGTGCTGGGAACGGTCGCTTTGGCATTGCACGACAATACCGGTGGGGTTGTGAGTGATGCGCACCGCCGATTCGGTGCGGTTGACGTGCTGACCACCAGCCCCGCTGGCTCGGTATACATCAGTGCGCAAGTCCGCCGGGTTGATTTCAATATCCACATCGTCATCCACTTCCGGGGAGACAAACACGGAGGAAAACGAGGTGTGGCGGCGGTTGCCCGAGTCGAACGGCGACTTTCTCACCAAGCGGTGGACACCGGTTTCCGTTCGCAGCCAACCGAAGGCATAGTCTCCCTCAAATTTTATCGTCGCACTCTTGATGCCGGCCACGTCACCGGGTGAGGCTTCCATTAATTCGGTTTTGAAGCCTCGACGCTCGCCCCAGCGCAAGTACATCCGCAGCAACATTTCAGCCCAATCTTGCGCTTCCGTGCCCCCAGCACCGGCTTGGATGTCGAGAAAGGCATTGCTTGGGTCCATTTCCCCCGAGAACATACGGCGGAATTCCATGTCGGCGATGTCCTTCTCGAAGGAACCCAAATCGTGCGCGACCATATCCACGCTCTCCTCGTCATCCTCCTCGACAGCCATCGCCAAGAGTTCCTCGGCATCGGCAATTCCTTTTTCCAAACGAATGAGGTTGTTGACCACCAATTCCAATTGGCCGCGTTCTTTACCTAGGGTTTGCGCCCTTTCCTGGCTGTCCCAGATTTTTGGGTCTTCAAGTTCGCGGAGTACCTCGGTCAAGCGTTCATATTTAGCCTCAAAGTCAAAGATACCCCCTAAGACCTTCGTGGCGGTCCTTTAAGTCTTTAATTTGATTGTAAAGCGGATTGAGTTCTTGCATAGTCGTAAGATTATTGCGGTAAAAAAGCTTTTAAGCATACAGTAGAATGGGGAGACGGAAAACTCCTCTCAGCAGACGGAAGCCGAATTTAATTAACAACAGCCTTTCAAACCGCAATAAGTTGCGTTTAAATATACGTTTTGAGTGCCATTCAAATTATCTTAAGCGACTGCCCATGGCTACCCGGCAGAACAAATCGGTTTCTCGATGGCAGTCGCATCGTACGCATTAGTGGGGAGAACAACTATTAATAAAAAAATCCTTTTCATCATCGTCATCCTGTTTAGCTTGGTTCTTGCCGGTGAGTTGATGCTGCCTTTTATCGAGGAATTGGGGGTTCTGGCGCTTGAGTGGGTACACAAGACCTTGGACTTTCTGTTTGAAGATATCCTAGGCATGGAGGACGATGCATCGAAGAAGGCTTCCGCATGGACCGGGTTTTTGCTTATCACCCTGCTGGTTGTGTGGGGGGTGTACAAACTCTATCAACACTATCTGCTCATGAAATCCGCCTTCCCCAAGTGGTGGAGAAAAAGGAAAAAAGAAATGCATGACTGGTGGTCCACTTTGACCCTGTTTCTCAAATTGGCCTATGTGTTTGGCAGTTTGGTTCTAGTCGGTATTTTGGTCATGCTGCTCTAATCCCAGCGTTCGTCTTTTACTTGGATTTTACCATTTGCCACCCGCACCGATAGGCAAGGGAGGTTCTCATAGGCCGGGCCTCTTAGCACTTTGCCTGTCTTTAGGCAAAACCTTGCACCATGGCGGGGGCAAATGATTTCGCTGCCCTCCCGTCGCCCGCTGGCGATTTCCGCCCCGTCATGGGTACAGACATCCTCAATGGCGTAAACCGAACCGTCAAGACGGAACAACGCCGCAGCCACGCCGTCCACATCCACAACAATATGTTCCCCTTCGGCTAGTGCCGAGTCAGCAATTACGTCTATCCAGTCGCTCATACAGTGTTTTCAACCTCGTAATAGTTACAGCGTTTTCAATATCACACATTACTTAATGAATCTTGTTTGTTCTGCTCGTTCCCAAGCTCTAGCTCTCATCGTTATACACAAGTCCGGGCAAGCCGGAAAATCCGTCATTTCGGCAGGGATGCCGAAATGACGGGCTTCGATCTACTTGTGTATAACGGCGAGAGCAGGAGCTTGGGAACCAGCTACAACATCACTTATTCTAAAAAATAGCGATAATTAAAATCATCAATGTGTTGGTTGGGGTCGTATGAATAAAACTGCCACTCGCGTAGGCGCATCGTTTTTCGCTCGGGCGCATTCAAACCATACAAACCAAGGGTGATCTTGGCTCGATGCTGCGCTGTTGCGTCGGCATGGGGTGAAGGTTCTATTTCTCCTGTGTGGTAATTCACAGTGAAATAATGATGAAATATATAGTCCAGTGCATCGGGTTTTAATAGTGCTTCGTCGTACTGTTCCCGCTTGATAGATTGGCATACGTCACAACATGGAAATAGGTTATCCCAGGCAAAGGCCAGCTCGGGAAACTGGCTTTTCGGCCTGAAATGTTCGACGGTCTTCCGACTTTCTGATCCGATTGGGCCATCACAAAATGCGCAATGCTGTTGAGTCATACGGGTGAGTGCGCTTCGTATGGCTTGATAACAGACATTGTCTCGCCAACTGAACTTTAATTTCGGGTTATTGGCTCGGCTTTTGACGTAATCGTCCGCCCATTTAACTGCATTACACTGTAAGCAATCAGGTGTCGCTGGTCTAGTTAGTTTACGCAAGGCTGACCTCAACCCCTGTCACGCGGCTCATTTGGCGCAATTCCCTAGTCACAATCACGGCGGCTTCCTCGCCACGAGCCGCCAATAACCCGGCTATTTTAACCACTTCGTCAGCATTGTTGGGGGTTTTCAAGAACACCGCCCTAGCCTGATAAAACTCGTCAAAAAAAGCTTCGGTTTCAACGTCGAATTCTTTGTCAATATCAAAGATTTCATTCAAAATCAAGCGATAGCTTTTGCCTGCACCGGACGGTATGCCCTCGATTTCTGTGACTCCATCGGTTTTGATACCGGGTTCGGGCAAACGATACACCCAGGCATTTTCCACCGAACCCACCACAAACGGCGAGTGGGTGGAAACAAAGATTTGCGCATTGGGCAGAAGTTTCTGTATCGCGGGCAATATCCGCCGTTGCCATTTGGGGTGTAGATGAATATCCACCTCGTCCAAAAATAAAATGATAGGCTGGGAAAATATATCTTGTTCAACTTCCCAAGGAATCGCTTCCAAGCGCAAGGATAAATCCGCCACCCAACTGATAATGGATTTTAGGCCGTCGGGCAAGCCGTCAAATTGGATGCTGTCACCATTGACGCGCACAGTGACCGCCAAAGGTGAGCGTTCCAATCTAAATTCAACTTCCATGTCGCAAACGTCACGGATTAAATCTGTTATTCGGGCTAATGCCAAATCATAGCCAACCGCTGCTTTTAAATCCTTATCGAAGTTGGCGAGTGCGGAATTTGTTCTATTAATAGCTATCCACTGCAATAAAACGTTCGGCCTAGCGGTATTGTCAAAGGAAAGGGCATTTTCAAAAGGGGAGTTCGTAATTTCCTGAATACCAGTTAAAGGCTCACTCCGCAGAGTCCGCTGACCGGAATAAGCGAAGGCGGCGAAGGAAAATTTTGTTTGACTATGTGGGTTATTTGACGGAAATTTATAAGCAACCAATTTGTATGTCAATAGCACACTCATAGTTGGGATAAAATAGCCATGTGCAAAAACTCGTCCTGTGATTTTGTCGTCCATTTCATGACACCAGCTTAAAGAACCAAACTGAGTATTGTAGTCAGTTCTAGATATTCCGTATCCGCCTGCCTTGCTGTCAAAACTAAAATCTACCCGGCTCTCAGAATTTCTCCACCGATGTTGAATTAGACCATCTGAAAAATGAGGTTCTTCAAAAATCTCAGCCAACGCATACAGCAGCGTACTTTTCCCACACCCATTCGGACCGGTGAATAAATGAATTTCTGCTAGTTTTTCATCCTGCTCGGCAGATGCTATCGGTTTGAACCGGATCAAGGTATTGTCGAAAACACCCACTCCTTGCAGTTGCACCGCTTCCAAGCGGTAAGCTTGTGTCATTTTTATCTCCGGTTTAGATTCTACTTCATAACATTCTTTTACGTTGCGTCTTTGTACCTTTGCGTGAGACCTTCTTTTGCTTCCCTCGCAATGCTACCTTAATCATTCCCTTGCACAAAAACTTTTTTGCCTCACGCAAAGGCGCAACGACGCAACGTAGAGCAAAGCTTTAGCACAGGCACTTGTGCATTTTACCGCGATTTTGCTCGTTACCAAGTTCCAGATTGGGAATGGAGCCGTAGGGTCACTGCCATTAAGTTATGCCGTCATTCCGGCATGGACCGCCGGAATCCAGATTGCAGGGATGCAAACAATCTATACCATCCATGGAGCCTAGGTTCCGGCGATCCCTGCCGGAACGACGCACTTTTTCTTAACTTAATGGCAGTGAGCCATAGGGTGGGCTAGGCGCACACACCGATAATCTTGACTCTATCTCGTCACTTTCCGTGCACCGTAGCCCACCATCTGGGCGGCGGGGCGGATCGGTTTTCATAACCGAGTCGGTCTGCAAGGGTTCTTGGTTGCCCACTTTTCTGTGGGAACGGCACATATGCCTTGAACAGAAGTAGCCCGGATGGAGCCTTTCTAGGCGTAATCCGGGTCTTGTGACTCAGTTCACCCGGATTGCGCCGCAGCGCGGCTCCACGCGGGCTACAGCAACTTCATAATACGTCCATTGCGTAGGAAAATGATGCCTCATTTTACAGCGTTTTCTATATCTCAGTTACTTACTTAATGTACATCCATGTCGGCAAAGGGTTGCCGACCTACTGCGTAACAAGGGTCGTAGGGCGGCAACCCCTTGCCGCCAAAGATAAACAAAGTAATCAATCGACATTAAAAACGCTGTATACTGGGTACATGGCAAGGCATTGATTCAACAAAGATGCTAGCAATAGCATGAAATTCTTCAAGTGCCTATTTGAGGTTGAAAACGCTGTAGGCTATTCCGTCGAAACCGTCTCCGCCTCTTCCTTCAACGCCGCCTCCAACGAATGCCAAGCCAAGGTCGCGCACTTGACCCGTGCAGGGTAAGCCCGAACACCGGCCAATACCGCCAATTTACCCAGTTCGTCAAAATTAGTCCTCTGGTCTTCGCCAGTGACTATATTGTGAAACAATTCAAACAAACCGTGAGTTTCTTCCTCCGTGTGGCCTCTCACTATTTCCGTCATTAACGAGGCCGATGCTGTCGAAATCGCACAGCCTGAACCTTGAAAACTAACATCCTCAATCACATTATCTTTGACTTTAACATATAAAGTTATACGGTCGCCGCACAAGGGATTGAAGCCGTCGATTTTGCGGGTGGCATCCTCCATTACACGGAAGTTGCGGGGATTGCGGTTGTGGTCAAAAACCACTTCCTGATACAGATCGCGGATTTCATCGAACATCAGCCGAATACCTCAATAAGCTGTTTGATTCCGTCGATCAACACATCGACTTCCTCATGGGTGTTGTAAAACGAGAATGAGGCTCGCGCCGTGGCGGGCACTCCGAAAAAGTCCATCACTGGCATTGCGCAGTGATGCCCTGCCCGCACAGCGACGCCCAACTGGTCCAACAGAGTGCCTATATCGTGGGGATGGATATGGTGCAAGGTAAAGCCCAGTATTGCGCCTTTGTCACTGGCTGTGCCAATGATTTTCAAGGTCGGAATTTCCAGAGCCTTTTGCGTCGCATAGTGCAACAACTGCTGTTCGTAGGCGGCGATATTGTCCATGCCGATGGCTTGCAGATAATCCACCGCAGCACCCAAGCCTATCGTTTCAGCAATTGCCGGAGTGCCGGCCTCGAACTTGTAAGGCAAGGTGTTGTACTCGGTCTTGGCAAAGGTCACCATGCGAATCATGTCGCCGCCGCCCTGCCATGGCGGCATGGCTTTCAGTAACGCCTCCTTGCCGTACAGCACACCGATGCCTGTTGGCCCACATAGTTTATGCCCGGAAAAGGCGTAGAAATCGCAATCCAAGGCTTGCACATCGACAATCATGTGCGGAATCGCCTGGGCACCGTCCAGCATGACCGGTATGCCTCTCGCGTGGGCCAGTTCGACGATGCGCTGCACCGGATTGATGGTGCCTAAGGCATTAGACATATGGACCACGGACACCAATTTGGTCCGCTCATTCAACAAACCCTCAAATTCTTCCATGAGGACTTCCCCAGCCAAGTTGATCGGCGCGACTTTCAGCACCGCGCCGGTCTGCTGGCAGACGATCTGCCAAGGCACAATGTTAGAGTGATGCTCCATGGTGGTGATAAGAATTTCATCACCGGCTTGCAACTTGGAACGACCATAAGATTGCGCCACCAAGTTAATGGCTTCAGTCGTCCCTCGAACAAAAATGATTTCTTCAATTTTGCGGGCATTGATAAAAGTTCTGACTTTTTCCCGCGCACCCTCAAACAAGTCGGTGGCCCGTTGGCTCAGGGTGTGGACCCCCCTATGCACATTAGCGTAATCGTGTTCATAGACATGGCGCAAAGTATCTAGGACAGCTTTTGGCTTTTGGGTTGATGCTGCGTTATCCAAGTAAACTAGTGGTCTGCCATGGATGGTTTCATTGAGGATGGGGAAATCTTGGCGAATTTTGGCGACATCAAAACTCATAACCAATCCCTCCGAATGCCGGTCTGGGGGAATAAATTCAATAAATGTTCTAGTACCCTGCCATGCAATGATTCCAAGCCCACCTTTTCCACCATTTCATTAGCGAACGCGAATGTCAGCATGTTTTTGGCGGTTTCCCGGTCGATGCCGCGTGACACCAGATAAAACACCGATTCTGCATCAAGCTGTCCGATTGCCACCCCATGGGAGCATTTGACATCGTCGGCAAGAATTTCCAGTTGCGGTTTGGCATCAATTTCAGCATCATCGGACAACAACAGGTTACGGTTGTCCATCTCCGCGCTAGTCTTCTGCGCCTGGGGGTGGACAACAATGCGGCCTTGGAACACACCTTTCGCACGGTCGGCAAGCACTCCCCTGTAAGTTTCGCGGCTGGTTCCATACGGTTCGGTATGATGGATCAGCGTATGGTTATCAACATGTTGGCGGCCTTTGGCGAGAAACAGGCCGTTCATTTCGCATTCGGCGGCAGTCGCCAATTCCGCGTGAATCTCGTTCCGCGCCAACAAGCCGCCAAATGACAGGTTATGTTGATTGAAGCGGGAGGACTTTTGCTGCTTCACATAGACACCGCCGAAGTGATATGCCTTGTCCGTCTCCACTTGCAACTTGTAATGACCTAAGCCTGCATTTTCGCCCAAGTGGATTTCGGTCACTGCCGCTGTCAGATAACTAATACCCGGCAAACCTACAAAGGTTTCGATGAGTTTGGCTTCGGCGTTGGCCGCTAAGGCAACTAGGCTGCGGGTATTTGCCAAAGCCTCGTTGCAGGTGGACACATGCAGAATTTGTATTGGCTTATCCAAAATGACGCCGGAGGGGATGTCAATAAATGCCCCGTCGCTGAAATACGCCGTATTGAACGCGAGAAAACCATGGGATTCCTTGGCCAATGCCTTCCCCAGCAAAGCCTTTACCCTGTCTGGATGGTTTTTCAACGCTGCCGATAGTCCCGTGGCAGTGACTTGTTCAGGCAAGTCGATAAAATCCGATAGCAAAGGTTCAAAATGCCCATCTACCAAGACCAATGACCAAGTATCCGCCAGTTTGTGAATTTCCAGGCTAGCCTTGTCAATGGCTGCTTGAGTAGGAAGACTTGACGGCACAAACAGTTTCTTTTCTAGTGCGGTGACATTGGTGTATTTCCACTCCTCCTCGCGGGGGGAAGGAAAACCACTCGCCGCAAAGCTGCCTAAGGCCAGTTGGCGCAGCGTATTGAGCCAAGGCAGATTTTGACCGGGGAGAGAATCTGCCAGTGATTGGTAACGATCAATATAATCTATTGCGCTCATGCCGCCACACCCACAGTCTGGTCTATCCAACCATAGCCTCGTTCTTCCAGTTCCAGCGCCAAGCTGGCATCGCCGGTTTTGACGATGCGGCCTTGGGCCAACACATGGACCTGATCCGGTTTGATGTAATCCAGCAAGCGTTGGTAATGGGTGACCAAGATGAAAGATCGGTCTGCCGAACGTAGCGAGTTGACCCCGTCGGAGACGATCTTCAAGGCATCAATGTCCAGCCCCGAATCGGTTTCATCCAGGATGCACAAACTCGGCTCCAAAACCGCCATTTGCAGAATCTCGTTGCGTTTCTTCTCCCCGCCGGAAAAACCTTCGTTGACGGCACGATAGAGGAATTTCTCGTCCATATCGACTAACTTGGTTTTGGCCTTGATCATTTGCAGGAAGTCAAAGGCATCCAATTCAGGTAGCCCCCTATGCTTGCGCACGGCATTCAAAGCTGCTTTCAGCAAATACACGTTACTGACACCGGGAATTTCCACCGGGTATTGAAACGCCAGAAACACGCCTTCCCTAGCTCTCTCTTCCGGTGGCATTTCCAGTAGGTTTTTGCCTTGATAAGTGACGGTTCCGGCAGTGACTTCATAGCCTTCGCGGCCCGCCAGCACATGCGACAAGGTGCTTTTGCCCGACCCGTTCGGCCCCATGATGGCATGGACCTCACCGGGTTTGATGTGCAGGCTGATGCCTTTCAGGATGGGTTTGTCTTCTACGCGGACGTGGAGGTTTTCGATTTTTAGCATGGATTCACCTAATGTGTTTTCCCTGGCAAACCCAGGAACTTGGAAATATGTTTTACTAAGTCGTCGTCGATTTCAGAATGTCTTGGAACAGGTTGTTTCTTGCCATTTGCCGGATTAAGATAAATATCGTGGCGACCGCCATGACGATGCAAGACGCAACCGTTTTGTATTAACCAGCGCAGGAACTCGTTTCGCTTCATACTGCG